>JACZYD010000174.1 GCA_022571255.1 Bacteroidota bacterium | reverse complement strand
TGAACGGATTGTTTACGTCGGAGAGTCGGTTCCTGATCTGGATCCGTGCTTGCCTGTAGAACGCACCGACGTGTTTGGTGCGCGCGTAATCCCGGGTCTCATCGATGCCCATGCGCACATCACGGGCGGCGGCGGAGAGGCAGGGCTCCATACGAAAGCGCCGGCGCCGCACCTGTCAGCTTACACGCACGCCGGGATTACGACCGTCGCAGGGCTGCTGGGTACGGATGATCTTACACGTTCCACCTCTTCACTCATCACGCGCGTGAAAGCATTGAAAAACGAGGGGTTGAGTGCGTTCTGCTACACCGGAGGATATCATATTCCACTCACCACTCTTACGGGCTCGGCGAAGAGCGACATCGTCCACATCGAAGAGATTCTGGGCGTGGGCGAGCTGGCTGTTTCAGATCATCGGTCGAGCCAGCCGACCCTCGAAGAAATATTGAGGATCGCAAGTGAGGCCCATGTGGCAGGCCTGATGACGGGAAAAGCGGGAGTGGTGCATTTTCATGTGGGTGATGGACCCGCGGGGTTGAAATTACTCCGCGAGGCGATTGCTGAGTCTGAGATTCCTGCGCGGGTATTTTATCCGACGCATGTCAATCGCAGGAAGGCTCTTTTCGAGGAAGCCTGCGCATTGACGCGTTCGGGTTGTACGATCGATGTGACCGCTTTTCCTGTGGGCGAAGAGGAGGACGCGTATTCGGCCGAAGATGCGTTGATGCGATATCTGGATGGTGATTTCGACCCGACTCGCATCACGGTGAGCTCTGACGGAGGAGGCTGTCTGCCCGTATTTGACGCAGACGGACAGATCGAATCCATGGATTTCGCACGCCCTGAGGCCGTATCCCGTGCGCTGGCTGCGCTCGTTGACCGTGGCCACCCGCTCGAAAAAATACTCCCTGCATTCACATCCAATGTGGCAAAAATTTTAAGACTGCCCTGTAAAGGTCGTCTCGTTCAGGGAATGGACGCGGATCTGGTCGTGCTGGGCGAGGATCATCGCCCCGCGTCGGTCATGGCCCGCGGCAAGTGGCATGTAATGAATAACCAAACGATTCAAACGGGTACGTTTGAACAAAACTGACTATGTCTCCAGCAAAAACATCGAACGGTGCAACACGCGGTTTTATCGTCCCGATAGGAGGGGCGGAGGAAAAAGAAGAGAACCCGATCATTCTTCAGCGATTCGTCGAAATCTGTGGCGGACCTGAAGCCAGAATCGTTGTCATCCCGACGGCGTCCCGGCTCAACCAGACCGGGTCCCACTATGTGGAGGTCTTCGATGAACTCGGAGCTCAGATCGTGTTTCATATGGAAGTCAGAAGTCGAGCGGATTGCGAGAAAAAAAGAGTGTTGGACCGTGTGAGCGAAGCCACCGGAGTATTCATCACGGGCGGCAATCAGCTCCGCTTATCAACGATCATGGGCGGAACGTCGCTCGCTAAACTGTTGCGCACACGCAATGCGAACGGGATGCATATCGGCGGTACATCGGCGGGCGCGGCCATCATGCCAGAGCATATGATTGCCGGTGGCGAATCGGGGCCGACTCCATGGAAAGGGCAGGCCGTACTCTCGCCCGGGCTTGGCTTGACGAATGCCGTAATGATCGACCAGCATTTCCGCGAACGTGATCGACTCGGGCGACTTCTGTCTGCCCTGGCGTTCAATCCCTTCGCTGTCGGACTGGGTATTGATGAAAACACTGCAGCATTTATAGGCCCTGATGGGATTCTGGAAGTGGTGGGAACCGGTGCGATCACGGTCGTCGATCCGGCAAAACTGAAATATTCATCCATCGGAGAGGCCCGGCGTGGTGAGACCGTCAGCCTTATCGATGTACGGTTACATATACTGACACACGGCTCACGATATGATACCCATACGCGCGAGCCTCTGGTAGAATTCGAAAACGCGAAACTGGAGACTGTTTGATCATACGGCTTGAGAGAAGAAGGAGAGAGCGCAATCCCCAGCGACAGAGACGAGGAGAATGCAATGCGTATCAAGTCCACCAATATTTATGTAGGACCCAATTTGTACGCCCGATTTCGTGTAATCCGGCACGTTCTGGATCTCGGCGTACTGGAAGAATGGCCGACTGCGAAAATTGGAGGTTCTTTTATTGATGAGCTGCTCGAGGCTCTGCCCGGTCTGTACGAACACCGTTGTTCGTATGAAGAGGCCGGGGGGTTTATCCGTCGAATGCGCGAAGACGAAGGCACGTGGATGGGTCATGTCCTTGAACACGTGGCGTTGGAACTGCAGAACGAAGCGGGTTCGGACGTCACCTTCGGACGCACACGCTCGACCGATACTGTGGGCGAATACACGATGGTTTTTCAGTACAAACAGCGCGATGTCGGCTTGGAAGCGGCTCGATTGGGACGCCTTTTGCTTCTTTCCTTGCTTCCCGACAAAATCCGCGACCAGCTTGATGATCCAGGTGAAAAGGATTTCGACTTTGACGAAGAAAAAACCGCTTTTATCCGGTTTGCACAGCGAAAAGAATTCGGCCCGAGTACCCAGTCTCTGGTCGATAAAGCCATAGAACGAAATATTCCATGGATTCGCTTGAACAAATACAGTCTGGTTCAATTCGGTCAGGGCAAGTACCAGAAGCGAATTCAAGCCACGATCACGGGAGAAACGCGTCATATTGCTGTGGAAATTGCATGTGACAAAGAAGACACGCATCAGCTCCTGAACGATCTGGGTCTCCCGGTTCCGCAGCAGCGCCTGGTGTACCATGAACGCGAGGCTCTCCGGGCGGCCGAATCCATCGGATTTCCGGTCGTTTTGAAACCTCTTAATGCCAATCACGGCCGCGGTGTCAGTATCGACCTTACAAGCGAGGATACGGTGCGCGTCGCCTTCCATGAAGCGCTCAAACACGGAACGGGTCGCTCGGTTATCGTGGAGAGTTTTATTACAGGCATGGACCACAGAATGTTGGTCATCAACAATGAGCTGATCGCTGTGGCCAAACGCGTACCGGGCCACGTGGTCGGGGACGGAAAAAGTACCATCGAAGAGCTCGTTGAACTCGTTAACAGCGACCCCCGGAGGGGTGTCGGGCATGAGAAGGTGCTTACGATGCTGGAATTAGACGATGCCGCTGAAAAACACATGAAGGCGGCCAATTATACACGGGAAAGTGTGCTGCAGGACGGCGAGATTTTGTATCTGCGCTCCACAGCCAACCTGTCAACTGGGGGAACGGCGATTGATTTGACAGATGTTGTGCATCCGGACAATCGCGAAATGGCGGTTCGGGCAGTCGGTTCGGTGGGGCTCGATGTGGGTGGAGTCGATTTTCTTACCGAAGATATATCCAAATCGTACAAAGAAATCGGAGGTGCCATAGTTGAAGTGAACGCAGCACCAGGATTCCGCATGCACGTTGCTCCGAGCGAAGGCGAACCCCGGGACGTAGCAGGTCCCGTGATGGATATGTTATTTCCTCCCGGAACGCCGTCGCGTATACCGATCGCCGCTATCACGGGTACGAACGGTAAAACAACCACGAGTCGGATGCTGGCGCATATTCTAAAGGGCGCGGGGCATACCGTGGGCATGACTTCGACCGACGGAGTCTACATCGACGGGCATCTGAGCGTAAAAGGGGATATGACCGGACCGGTTGCAGCGCACATTGTGTTGCGAGATCCATCGGTTGATTATGCGGTTCTTGAGACCGCGAGGGGCGGCTTATTGAAGCGCGGTCTCGGTTACAGCAGCTGCAACGTGGCGGCATGCCTGAACATTTCAGCCGACCACCTTGGATTGCGAGGAATTGACACGCTCGAACAACTGGCCGAAATCAAGAGGATCGTCCTCGAGGTCGCGCGCGATACCGTAGTACTGAACGCCGACGATGAACACTGTTTACGTATGGCCGATTATTGCGAGGCAGAACGCGTGTGTTATTTCACGCAGAACTCCAACCACGAACTGGTTCGTGAGCACATCCGTGCCGGTGGAATGGCTGTTGTACTGGAACTGGGCATCAATGGTCACATGATTACTCTTTACGACAAAGGGGCCCATATTCCTCTTCTGTGGACGCATCTCATTCCGGCTACCGTCGAGGGCAAAGCGATGCACAACGTAGAGAACGCAATGTGTGCGGCTGCCCTCGCCTATGCGCTGGGCAAGTCTCTGGAAGACATCCGGATCGGGCTGCGCACGTTTGATACCACCTATTTCCAGGCACCGGGTCGGATGAATATTTACGACGAACATCCGTTCAAGGTGATCCTCGACTACGGTCATAACCCGGCTGCCATCGATGCGATGTGTAAAACAACCCGGCGAATTGACGTAAAGGGTCGCCGAATTGTGGTTCTGGCAATGCCCGGAGACCGCAGGGATGAAGACATAGCGGAAAGCGGGAAGCTGGCGGCGGGGATGTTCGACCGTTATTTTTGCCGGGCAGACGATCACCGGCGGGGTCGAGGCGAGGACGAGGTCCCGCAGATGCTTCGAACGGTGCTTCTGGAGAACGGGGTCGACGAGTCTCAGGTCGAGGTCATCCCGGACGAGCAGGAATGCATGGAGGCTGCGCTCCAACCAGCCCGAACCGGGGATCTGCTGCTTGTTTTTGGTTATGATACTG
>JACZYD010000173.1 GCA_022571255.1 Bacteroidota bacterium | reverse complement strand
AAGGGCGTAGTGCAGAGATGTCGACGAAATAGGCACATGTGTGAAGCCGCCCTGCACCCCAAACGCGGACACTTTCTAACGTTAGAGATTTTTACCAATTCCTCGCCAGACCAGCTGGCGCGTCTTTTACCGGCTCACTACCCGCATGGTGCCGCGCATGGTGAAAGAATGGCCGGGGAAACTGCAGATATACGTGTATTCGCCCGGCTCTTCGGGCACAACAAAATAGATCGCCTCCATCGTTTCAGGCTCCAGCAAAACGGTATGAAACAGGACCTCGTCGAGATCCGGGACATAATTCAGATCGGGACCGTCGAGCCCCAACGAGATGGCTTGATCACCGACTTTATCGGCGCTTCCGGGCTGGACGACCAGCAAATTGTGCATCATGTCGTCATTGTTGTTGAATATCAGTTTCAGACGACTGCCTGCCTGCACGTCGAAGGCCGGCAGATCAAACAATAAGCCTGGCTGCGTCCCGATCGTGATGGTTGCGTCGGGACCGTTGGTCCAGTCGGCGGGCATGGTGGTTATGCGTTTGGCCTGGGTCGTTGCGAGCTGATTCGCGTCCATTGGTGCGTCTTCTCGATTCTCCGCCAGATCGACGTCAATCTCGAGGCGGGGCCCATCCGGGATCTCGTTCAGCGTATAGTAGGCGACGTCGTGCAGCAGCGGCTCGCCGGCCGAGGAGCGTAAACTCGTCATTTTCAGCTCATGAATATATCCTTTGCGCAATCCGTCCACGACAATGCGCGCTTTGAGACCGTCCTCTGACACGCGCACACCGCGAACGGGCGCCGCCTCCCGGTTTGTGATCGGGCTGCCATAGGTACTGTGATATTTATACGTGAATCCAGTCACGTGGTACGAAGACAATTCAGACGCAATCTCGGGGTTCAGCGGTTTTGTGAATGTCAATTCAAAACCATCCGGTCTCGCCTCGACCGTTTTCACTTCGAAAGGCATGAGCCCCGTCCATTCGAGGCGCTGCAGTCCATACGGCTCTGGGCCCGTGGAACCCCAGCCGCGACTGGTCATGCCAACGAACATCGATCCATCCTTCCCCCACACCATGCGCAGAACACCCGAGGAAAAGCCTTCACGAAACGGGAAAGCCGCCCCCTGGTACACGCCGTTCACCTTTTCCAGAAAGATGCGCATCACTTTACTCTGCCCCTGATCGCCAACGAAAAGCTGCCCGGCAAATGGCCCGAAAGCGCCTGAGGTCGTATCCGCCAGTATATCGGATGTCGAGATCCCCATCAGCGTATGCGGCAGCCACACGGCGGGTGGTTTCAAGTCCGGTACATCGGGCGCAACTTCTACCATGGGCAGACCGGTATCCGGTACATCGTCCGGCTTCAGCGTAAGCGGTGACCCGGGCAAGTCGGTCCAGCGCAAGCCAGCCGGGTTGCCCACGAAATCTCCCGTTTCGACATGCGTGATATATCCGGAGCCAATCCAATCGCCCTGGTTCTCCCCATAAAAAACGTCACCATCCACATTAAAACCAAAACCGGCCGGTGAGCGCATGCCGGTAGCTATCGGAGTCATTTCACCATCGGGTGTGATCTCCAGCATCCACCCCCGCCATTTCGAGAGGCTGGCTCCATAACCGACCCACGCCAGGTTGAGTGTCACAATCATGGTGCCGTCTTCGCGGATCAACGGACCGTAAGAATACTCGTGATAATTGCCCTCGAGCGGCCAGCTGTAAACCGTCTCGTAGGTGTCCGCTCGGCCATCGCCGTTGATGTCCCGAAGCCGCGTAAGTTCGCTGCGCTGTGTGGTATAGAAAACCCCGTCCCGGTACGCCAGGCCAAGTGCTTCGTGAAGGCCATGCGCAAAACGTTTAAACTGAGGCCTGACACGACCCGCCATATACGGATTCTTGATCAACCAGATTTCCCCTCGTCGCGTCGAGACGGCCAGCTGGCCGTCTGGCAGAATCTCCAGACCACCGACTTCCAGGACAACCCCTTCAGGAATCGGGAGCGTCTGCAAGCGGTAGTAGTCGTTTTCGCTGGCAGGAATCTGCGCGATTACGGGGCTGGTACAGATGAGAGCGCAAAATATCGCACACACACTGCTGATCTTCATCAATCTTGCTGCGGGTGCCGAAAGGGTTTCTGATATCGAATTCATGGTGTTACCAGATGAGAGCGTAGCGTACAGTAGCCTGACCGTCGCGAAATGAGATAGGGATAAGGAGTTCCTGGCGGCCGCCAGACGTACGAATAACGGCTTGTGCACCACCGGACTCATGCAGCATGACGTAATACATCCGGTCATCAACGCTGTAACTTCCGTCATCGAGTTTGCTGATGTCCACGCCGTCAGCCACGCGAACCCAATATCCTTCCGCCGTGCCTCGCAATGTCAATTCACGCAGGAGCTGCCGCCCTCCTTGCTCCGGGAGCAGTCGATCAGATACAGCGATATCGCCGAGGCGATACAGGAACGACGGATGCCCTTCAGCGTCGAGTTCATATCCTTCGAAGGTGTAGTCGTCACCCGTACTTCCAGGCCCGGCGGTATCTGGCCCGGCGGTATCCGGCCAGGCGGCCTCCGCGGAGGCGAGATGAGCCACCGTCGGTGCTCCCGAGAACGTGAGGACGCTGCCTCGGGGCACGGCGAGTTGGTCTTGCCCTCGGCTATGCCACATATCGGTTGTTTCGATAAATGCTCCTTTCCAAACGTGCAGAAGCGCCCCCCGCTGTAAGTCCATCGTATAATGCACGCCGCTTTCATGTCCGACGGCGATCGCGTGAGTCTTCTTTTTGCCGTTGTGCATCACAAATCCCCTTATCAGAGCCGGTTCTCCCGTCGATTCAACGAATATCGAACCCACCTGTGGCGGCGCTGGTAACGAACCAGGCGCATTGAGTGATTGCAGTGGCAACCCTCCTCCTTCCACATACAGCGCCATCCTCGGCGGAGGCCCCGCCCTGTTTTTATAGAATGACAATTCAAACGGATACATGCCGGCTTCCAGTTCGACGTCTCCGGCCGCTTCCTGGACCTTACCTGCATGATTGATTACGGTCTCGTCGCCGATCATAAGCGCACCGGCTCCGATGGCTGCGTTCTGAAAATGGGGGTCGCCTGTAATCCAGTCCAGCTGTAACTGAAACCGATAAAGTGCTGTGTACGGTACGTGGATATTGCCCGTGAAGCGCATGACAAACTGATCGTTGACTCCGCTGACGCGCCAATCTATGCCATCAACCGCTCCCTCTTTCCGAGGCGTCAGAGTCGCCATATCTGGCAACGCATCAAAGACTCCTTCGGCATACTGATAGTGCATCTCGGTAAGTCTCATGAGGTTCGGCTGATAAAGCTTGTACCGAATATGGCGTACGGCCACCGGGCCATGATCGCCCTGGATCATGAGCGGACCCATCGCCTGTTCATCAGAAAAAGCGGCACTCCTCGTGGGTCCTGTGAGCTCCACATTCTCGTGGATCACGACCCCGTTGTGAACGACCTTGACCATTCTGGCATTGGCGATTTTGCGACCTTCATCGTCGAATCGAGGCGCCTGAAATCGGATCTGGAATTGCTGCCACAGACCCGGCGCACGGCTGACGTTCATCTGCGGGGGATGGCCCTGGAAACCTTGTTGACCATCGGGCCGATCCGGATCCCATCGCTGGTAAATCCCGCCGGCGTCCGAAAATGTGGGCCGGGAAACGCCCCAGCTGTCAAATATCTGGATCTCGTAGCGCCCTTGAAGATAGATCCCGGCATTGGATCCCTTCGGTATCATGAATTCCAGTTCGAGTTCGATATCGCCATGCTCCCATCCAAAAAACAAATTCTCCCGCGCCCGTTCCGTAGGGATGTTAACCAAAATGCCGCTACCGGCCGATGTACTGATCTGATGCTCCGTGTGTCGATCAGCCGAGACATCCCCTACAATACTCCAGTTACTGGCAACCGGCAGGAAGTCGGCCATGTTGTCGAGGGACTGTTCGAACATGGGAAGCTGCTGGGGTTGCGCTTCAGTGCGGGGGGCCGGTAACACAATCAAACCAGACAAAAGGCAGCAATACAGGAGCTTCATGGATTCCATGTGAGTATTCCGTTCAAGTTCATCTTCAAACTGCTTCGTCTTCAAACTGCTTCATCTTCAAACCGCGCAAGTCGATTTGATAGATAACTCTTATTTACTTCTCCGTCAATCAGAGGCCGCATTATACGTTTTATATCATTATTCGAATCATGCGACGTTCAACCGCAACAACTGTAGTCAGAAAACGCATTATAGATTTCGAAATCGGACAACTGTATTGGAATACGCTGAAAAACGCAGACGGAGATGAGGGCGAAGCCCTCAAGAAAGTAAAGCGAAAATACTGGGACGAGTTCATGGAGAAGCGAGATGTATATCTTTTTCTCGGAACGACCAAGTCGCGTCACTTCACGGCGACAAACCCGTTCCTGATTATCGGCGTCTATTATCCTCCGAAAGCCAATCCTGCAGCTTTATTTGATTAATTAGTGGTGCTGGCCAACTGTAGTGAGTTGCACCTGGAATTAGTTCGTCGCTTGTAAAAGCGATTACCGTTCAATCTCCTCAGCGACCAGCGGTGCGACCAATCCCGCCCCGATCGAGGCTCCCATCAGCCGGGAGGTGCACGTCGCGTCTCCA
>JACZYD010000061.1 GCA_022571255.1 Bacteroidota bacterium | reverse complement strand
GACGTTATTCGGATTTCGACTGCCAAGCACTTTGGTCAGAATATCCTGCACACCGAGCGACTCCAAAATTGCCCGAACCGCGCCTCCGGCAATCACTCCGGTTCCGGGCGAAGCCGGCCGCATAATGACCGTAGTGGCGCCGAATTTCCCATTAATGCTATGCGGAATAGTACCTTCCACGAGGTTGATTTCCGTCATTACTTTTCTGGCCGCCTCCGAACCTTTTCTGATAGCTTCAGCTACCTCTGGCGCTTTACCGTAACCGACGCCGACTTTTCCATTTCTATTACCCACTGAAACCAAAGCCGTGAAACTAAAGCGTCGTCCGCCCTTGACCACTTTGGCCACGCGGTTAACGGTGATGACTTTTTCCTCGAGTTCAGGAGTAGTTGATTCAAATCTTGCCAATCAACACCTCTATTTCTATTCGACAATTCATAATCATCAGAATTTCAAGCCGCCTTCAAGAGCGCCATCGGCAACAGCCTTAACCCGTCCTTGAAATCGATTGCGGTTGCGGTCAAATACGACTTTCTCGATTCCTTTTTCTCTGGCTAATGCTGCCACTCTGAGGCCGGCCTGTCTGGCCGCCTCTACCTTCGAGGCAGAATCTTTAAGAGCATCTTTGACGGACTTCGAATTTGTCGCCGCCGCCGCCAAAGTTACACCCCTCTCGTCGTCTATAACCTGTACAAAGACATTCTTAAGCGACTTTGCTACGGTAAGCCGGGGACGAGTTGCAGTTCCGGAAATTGTCTTGCGCACGCGCAGGTCTGACAAAACCTGGTGCCTTCTTGTATATCGATGTTCAGAATTTACCCCCGAATCTTTTCGAGGGTACTGAAATGCAGGATCTTTTCAATCTGTCCGCTGGCAAGCGGGAAGATCAGTGCAGCCAGGTCAGCGGTACGCAATTCTTGACAACGTCGCCGAAAACAGGTGGTGCGGCTTTATTGTAGTAAAGTATAACATATCCTTTCGATTCTTTTATATTATAGTGTTCCTATAATATAGAGTAACACAATGCTCCTTATTATACTTTGTGATACGTATGACTGAAGGGTCGCCATCATACCCAGATCGCCAATTAAAAACCATGCCTACAAACAGATCGGGTCGCTACGTCTCTCAGCCGACAGGATACCGCGCTTTTATTCCAGCTCCGCTGCCACCAAGCCCATCTGTTGAAATTGTTGGAGAGCTTCAGCAGCTCCTGTCTGAGGCAAATCTGGGGATTTGTCGACTTGATAGTTCTATACTGACGCTTCCAGACCCTGATCGGTTCGTGTTCATGTTCGTGCGGGCAGAGGCCGTCTTCTCCAGTCAGATCGAAGGGGCGCAAAGCTCTCTTCAGGACGTACTGGAGGCTGAGGCAAAGATTCGCTCTTCGACAAGACCGAAGGACGTGGTGGAGGTCGTGAATTATGTTAACGCCATGAACTTTGGACTGAATTCTCTGGACCACCTTCCGATATCTGTACGGTTAATCAGGCAGGTACACGAAAGGTTGCTTCGCGGTGTTCGAGGATCGCGATTGACACCGGGTGATATCAGGACTTCACAGAATTGGATTGGACCATCCAATTGTTTGCTCAATGAAGCGGCGTTCGTTCCGCCTCCCCCCGGAGAAGTCATGGAGCACTTGGATGCCCTTGAATTATTTTTGCATGCTCCGACCCATCTTCCACTTCTGGTCAAGATTGCGCTTGCTCATGCGCAGTTTGAGACCATCCATCCATTTCTGGACGGAAATGGCAGAATTGGCCGCCTGCTCATCACTTTTTTACTTTTCGAGCAAGGAGTTCTGAGTAAGCCCGTTCTGTACTTGTCTCGCTATCTGAAGAAGTACCGAACCGATTATTACGACGCGCTCCAGCAGGTTCGAGACAAAGGAGCCTGGGAGAATTGGATTCGCTTTTTCCTTCAAAGTGTGATTGCAGTAAGTGCTGAGGCCACAATATCGGTGAGGTCTATTCTGGCCCTGAGAGAGAGTGACCGAGCTTTGATCGCCGTTGGGCTTGGACGCGGCGCGGCAAATGCGCACCGGGTACATGATTACCTGTTCCAGCATCCTTTGGTCTCTGTTAACGAGATAAAGAAATTACTCGGAGTGACCTATAGCGCAGCCAATACAGTGGTGGCTCGCCTTGAGGAAACAGGCATAATAATAGAATATACCGGTAGAACGCGAAACCGAAGATTCATCTACTTGAAATACATGAAACTGTTTGAATAGACGCCCGATGTTCAAACTCCAGACAAAAAGAGGATTACCACTGATCGGGAATATTCCAGCTGCCTGGCCACCTGCATCGGAACCGCGAGACTCTCTTTCTTCGACCGGGACATGCAGTTGCATTAGTTTGCTTCAGTTGATACCATTCCAGTGCTTTTCAGTCAGAAATACTTGGAGGTATTTGTGTCATGAAACACATCGTAAAAATCTTCACCGGTATAGCCGCTCTCGTGCTTGCAGTTGCGGCTATATCATCGTTTGCGTCCGTAAATTTTCTCGGAATCGGTCCAGTAATCTGGTCCATCGCAAGTATTAACCTGCTCCTGATTACAAGGGCTTTCATAGGGTGTCGTTCGGTTGGGGCGATTGGAGATCTCTCTGAATCGGGTCCCGGTAGTTTGCAGAACAAGGCTATGAGCCGATTGGCACAGATATCGTTCTTTCTATCTGTTCTGGCGTTTGTCCTTGCAGTGGTCGGTTTGCTCACCCCCAGTCCATTACTTGGAAAGGTGCCAATGGCTTGGTTCCAGGGAAGCATAAATCTGACTCTCATTGCTATCTTGGCTTGTTATGGTGCCGAAAGTGTTCATTCGGGACTGGGCGAGGCTACGGAGCCACATATCAGTGAGACAAGAGAGCAGTCGACGGAAAGTTGACCTGAAAAATCGTCACAGGTGAGGAAACCGATTCGCTGCACGAGGCTTACCATTTTTATTGCAGAAGAGACGAACTTCAGGCACTGCGCAGCGGTCAATGGAAATTACGTTTTCCGCACACCTGCAGAACAATGATCGGACGCATGCCCGGAAAGGATGGCATGCCCGACAAGTACGATTATTCCGCCCCAATCGGGCTTGCTCGATACGACCTGGAGAATGACATCTCTGAGTTGAATGATCTTTCAGAAAAGTAGACTGAAGTCGTCGAGAGGTTATCTCGCATGGCGGACGCGATGCGAGACGACCTGGGGGATTCGCTGACAGGAGTTGAAGGAACGGGCTTGAGAGAGCCCGGAAGAATTGTTGAAGGTCAAGACACTGAAAAAAGAAATGAATAAACGCTCGGCCATCCTGCTTGTGGGTCTTTTATTATCGCTCATATTCTGTCAGGCCTCTCTGGCCTGGCAGGTGGATCGTGGGCAAAACGTCAAATATTGGGTATTCCTTAAAGACAAAGCAGACTACGCCGGAAAGGCGGCGTCCGTCGAAGCAGATTATTTGAGCCCCCGCACGCTTGAACGCCGGGCGCGTCGCGGCGTGCAACGCGTAGCCCCGCAGAGCATATCGTTCGATACACCTCTTTCACCAAGCTATTTGTCAACCCTTCAGAATCTGGGACTTGAGCCCATCGTACGCAGTCGCTGGCTCAACGCCGTGAGTGTGCGCATGGACGACCGGATGGTTGAGCGAGTGCGCGAGCTGCCGTTCGTGCGAGAAGTTCGAAGCGTGGGCCGCGCGGTGCGGGAGGGCGCACGCCAACAGAGTGGGGATCACAAGAATTTGAATCAACCGATACCCATGATTCCGCCGGTAGCGTCCGTCCGCCGCTTTGATTACGGAGATTCATTTACCCAGCTCAATTTGATTAATGCCATTCCAGCCCTTGAACGGGGAATCAACGGCACGGGTGTCGTGCTGGGATTTCTGGACACCAATTTCGATGGATTTCGGCACGCTGTTTTCGCTCAGATGGTAAATGACGAACGTGTGCTCGCAGATTCCAATTTCACCGGCCTGCCCGTGCAGGATAACAAACACGCCCGATCGGTAGCGTCTGTGGCGGTCGGTTTTATGGAGGGAGAGCTTATAGGTCCGGCGCACGGAGCAATGGTTGTTGGTGCGACCACGGAGTTCGCGCCAACAGAGACCAATCAGGAAGAAGACAACTTTGTTGCCGGCCTGGAATGGATGGAATCGAAGATGGGTGTTGATGTCGTGAATGCGTCTATCGGATACACGACATTTGACGCCGGCGGGCAGGACTACACAAAAGATGACCTCGACGGGGATACAGGCATTACAACCCGCGCAGCGGACATTGCAGTCTCTCTGGGTGTTGTGTTCGTGGCGGCGGCCGGGAATGAGGGCAATAACTTCTGGAAACTCGTGATTACACCGGCCGATGGTGATTCGGTCATTGCGGTCGGCGCGGTCGACGCTTCAGGAGTCAGGGCCTCTTTCAGCTCTTTTGGTCCCACCGCGGACGGACGCATCAAACCGGACCTGTCGGCCATGGGCCTCAACGTTCGTCTGGTGCTGACAAACGGTGCGATCGGAATAAGCAGCGGCACCTCGTTTTCGAGTCCGATCGTTGCTGGAGTCGTTGCTCAGATTTTGCAGGTCAATCCGGATCTCAATCCGATCGAAATACGCGACCTGCTGCGGCAAACGGCGAGCCTCGGAAAACTTGGTCCCGGAAACGAAAACAATTCGATCGGCTGGGGAATCATCGACGCCGACGCCGCCATCACCCGCGCAGAAGAACTGGCGACGGCTGTTGAAGAGGATCCTGATATTCCGGACGAATTCGAAGTGCTTCCTCCGTATCCGAATCCATTTTCTGATCAGACAGTGTTCGAAATCCGGGTTCCTGATGTCGTAAAGTTTTCTCGACTGGAAATATACAACCTGCTTGGTCAGCAGGTTGCTGTGCCATTTGAAGGCGCTTTACAACCTGGAGTAAACCGCATTGTTTTCGATGCGACGGGGCTTCCTGCCGGCCTGTATCTGTATTCGTTCCGCGCTGAAAACGTGAGTAGTTCGGGAAAAATCGTACTTGTCCGGTAACCGATTTGCCTGTTGGAACAGTTGTCCGGTAACCGATTTGCCTGTTGGAACGCGCGAGAGTCACACGCCGAAACTGAAGGTCAGCGTTGTGTAGCTGCGCACAATCTTACCTCCTTCGCGGGCGGGCCTGAACATCCATCTTTCAGCCGCTGCGAGGGCTGCTTCTTCCACACCATACCCGACCATGGTTACAAACTGACGCTTTGTCTTGTCTTTGTTAACGAGATATCGCTTTACGACACGTGCTTCTTTTACAAGACCCTTTTCGTCGACAAGAACCTCTACTACAATTTCCGCTCTGATTTTCCGACTTTTTGCTTCTTTTGAGTACTCTGGCTCGACGATGCGAAATGGCTTGGGGCCGGAATCGGCCCGGATCGATAAATTATTCCCCGTTGGTGGGCCTTCGACCAATTCTTCATCGCTGCCAGGGTCGTCAACGACGAGGTAAGTGTCTTCTGCAATGAATTCTTCCTCTTGCAGCACGATGTCGTTGGGCACGACTATGGGTATCATCGGAGCTGGAGGCGGCGGCTTTTTCTCCTCCTGTTGCGTCTGCAGTATGTCCTCGATCGCGATCAGATCCTGACCACGTAGATCATAATTGATATCCGCGGGCTCGAAAGGTCCGGGCAACGGCCACAACCTGAAAAATAAGAGTACCACGAGTACACTGGTCGCCAGACCAGAGAGAATCCGGATTTGATACCGCGGTCCACGGTGGCTATGTCGATCCCAGCTCACGATTCTCGATTTTTTTCGATGTTATTTTCTTATCGGTGTCAAAATGACCCGGATTCCAACGAAGGTTAACGATTTAATATGAAGATCGGTTCAGTTATTCGTTCCAATCGTTCAAATTGGCCCCTTGACGGTATCTGAGTTAACCAGTCGCAGCCGAGTTGTACACAATCCTTGTCTCATGATATCTGCGGTCGTAATTTCCTGTCCAATAAAGAAGAAATTGATTTGCCCGAATTGTATGCGTTGCCCGGCGCAAAATTTTATTGGACCGGTGAGGCTGACCTCGGTATGAAAACCTTCTCAGGGTTCCTGGGAAGGTTTTTTTTTGCCGTTTTGGCCTGCGTCTCACCAGCCACAACTCCGTAACACCCTGACAGATGCAACAAACCCTTTCCAATTCTTCAGAAAAAAGACTTCGACCCTGTAAACTGGCCCTGGCAGACGGGACTGTCGTAGTCGGCGAGGCCGTCGGACACCTTGGTGAAGCAGGGGGCGAGCTCTGTTTTAATACGAGTATGATGGGTTATCAGGAGATTCTGACAGACCCTTCCTATTACGGTCAGATGATGATGATGACGTATCCGCATATCGGAAACTACGGTGCAATGGATATCGACATGGAGGCAACAAGGCCGATGGTAGCGGGCCTTGTCGTACGCCAGTTTTCGCATCAGTATTCCAATCAGGCCGCGGATGAATCGCTCGACTCGTTCATGAATCGATTCAATCTGGTTGGAATTTCCGGTGTTGACACACGCGCGCTTGTTCGGCATATCCGGTCGCAAGGAGCCATGAACTCCGTTATTTCGTCTGTTGATCTGGACAACGAATCGCTCGTCAGCAAGGCACGCGAATGGCCATCCATGGAAGGACTCGAACTCGCTTCGAAGGTCACCGCCGAAAAGCCATATGACTTTGCGACGGGCGAGGGACCGCGCATCGCCGTATATGACTTTGGCGTCAAAAAAAATATTCTGCATTCGTTTCAAAAGAGAGGATGCAGTGTTCGGGTTTTCCCCGCTGCGACAGCGCTTGAGGGGGTCTTATCCTGGAATCCTGATGGTATCTTTTTTTCGAACGGGCCCGGGGATCCGCGCGCAATGCCGGACTCGATTGCCGTGTGCCGCAGTGCCTTTGACACCGGAATTCCCGTTTTTGGAATATGCCTGGGACACCAGTTGATGTCACTCGCGGCCGGCCTGAAAGTCTTCAAAATGTTTGTGGGCCATCGCGGTGCGAATCAACCGGTTAAAAACGTGATTACGGGGCGCGTTGAGATCTCCACTCAAAACCACGGTTTTACGGTAGATCCAGAGTCATTGGATCCGAAAAAGGCCACACTTACCCACATCAATCTGAATGATCAGTCGGTAGAAGGTGTTCGATTCACACAGTTCAAGGGCTTTTCGGTCCAGTATCATCCGGAAGCATCGCCCGGGCCGCATGACAGCCATTATCTTTTTGATGAGTTCTTGAAGGACATCGAGCAGACAGAGTCGATGAAAGTTTCTCCGGCAGACGCTTCCGAACTTCAAGCTGTCTCTTGAACGTGGCAACCCATCTTTTCAATTCTGAACGTTAAATAAGTGCCTAAAAGAACGGACATCAAAAAGATTCTCCTGATCGGATCGGGACCTATCATTATTGGTCAGGCCTGTGAATTTGACTATTCGGGCAGTCAGGCCGCTCGCTCTTTGCGTGCCGAGGGTTACGAAGTGATTCTGGTCAATTCGAATCCGGCAACGATAATGACAGACCCGATTACGGCGGATAAGATTTTCCTGCGCGAACTCACACCGGAGTCCATTATGAGTATCGTAGAGGAGGAGAGGCCCGATGCGGTACTGCCGACCATGGGAGGTCAAACCGCACTCAATCTTGCCGACAAGTTGCACCAGACGGGTTTTTGGGAGAAAATGGGTGTCGAAGTGATCGGGGTAGACATCGATGCCATCCACATTACGGAGGATCGACAGAAGTTCCGGGACCTCATGGCTGAGATCGGGATTGACCAGGTGGAAAGCCGTGTGGCAAAAAGTTTACTCGAAGCCAAGGAAATCACCCAGGAACTGGGCGGCATTCCCGTGGTGATTCGCCCGTCATTTACTCTCGGAGGCAGTGGCGGAAGCATCGTCTGGTCAATGGATGAATTCGACCGGAAAGTGACACGTGGCCTCGAATGTTCTCCGATCCACGAGGTCCTCGTCGAGGAATGTGCATTCGGCTGGAAGGAATTTGAACTTGAACTGCTCAGGGATTCGAAAGACAATGTCATCATCATCTGTTCGATTGAAAATATCGATCCGATGGGTGTGCATACGGGCGATTCCGTGACCGTCGTACCGGCTCAGACCTTGACGGACAAACAGTTCCAAATCATGCGGAATGCGGCCATCAAAATGATGCGCTCGATCGGTACGTTCGCCGGCGGATGCAACGTACAGTTTGCCATTGAGCCGGCGACTGGACGAATGATCGCCATCGAAATCAATCCGCGGGTTTCGAGATCTTCTGCTCTGGCGTCGAAAGCGACCGGGTATCCGATTGCCAAAGTTGCGGCAAAACTGGCAATCGGGTATACACTCGATGAGTTGACCAACGACGTAACGGGTACAACCTCTGCCTGTTTTGAGCCCGCGATCGACTACGTAGTGACGAAAATTCCCCGATTCAACTTTGAAAAATTTGAAGGGGTTGATGAAATACTCACTACGCAGATGAAAGCTGTGGGGGAAGTCATGGCGATTGGTCGAACCTTCCCGGAAAGCCTGCAAAAGGCTTGGCAAAGCCTCGAAAACGGATATTCCGGTCTCGGAGCAGACCGTGACGAAATCCCTCGAAAGGAGATCCGAGAGCGGTTGAAAAAACCCTACTGGGACCAGACACTGCAGATTCGGAACGCCCTGAAACTGGGTGCCTCTGTGGAAGAACTGGCTGATATCACAAAAGTAGACCCTTGGTTTTTAAATCAGATCCATAAGCTGGTGCACGTAGAGGACGAGATTCGGGCGCTGTCGTTATATCAGATCGAAGACGTGTTCATGCGTCGCGTAAAGCAGCATGGCTTTTCGGATGATCAGATTGCCTATCTGGTGATGGATGACGTGACGTCGGCAGAGGTTCGCGCGTACAGGAAATCTCTGGGTGTCGTGCCGTCGTATCTGCTCGTTGATACGTGTGCCGGTGAATTTCCGGCCCAGACTCCGTATTTCTATTCCTCATACGAATCGGAGACGGAAAGCGAGGTGTCGGATCGGAAAAGTATCGTCATTCTCGGAAGCGGCCCGAACAGAATCGGTCAAGGTATCGAATTTGACTACTCGTGTGTACACGCCGTGTTAGCGTCCAAGAAACTCGGCTACGAGACCATCATGATCAACTGCAATCCGGAAACCGTTTCGACGGACTTCGATGTGGCTGACAAATTGTATTTCGAGCCTGTGTTCTGGGAACGTGTCTTTGATGTCGTCGAGTACGAGAAACCCTACGGAGTCATCGTACAAATGGGTGGGCAAACTGCGTTGAAACTGTCACAGAACCTGGATCAGGAAGGGGTTCGAATTCTGGGGACATCGGCCGACGATATGGACCTGGCCGAAGACCGAGGCCGCTTTTCGGATATGCTTAAAGAGCTTGACATACCGTATCCACCCTACGGAAAGGCTTCTTCGGTAGAAGAGGCAGTGGCGGCTGCCGAACATGTCGGATACCCGATTCTGGTCAGGCCCAGCTACGTCCTCGGCGGTCAGGGAATGCGCATCGCCATCAACAAGGAAGAAGTCGCGAGATATGTGAATGACATCTGGAAATTAATGCCGGACAACAAGATACTTCTCGATTTGTTTCTTGAGAATGGAATCGAAATGGATATCGATGCTGTTTGCGACGGGGAAGAGGTCTGGATTGCCGGGATGATGCAGCACATCGAACCCGCCGGTGTTCATTCGGGAGATTCGACGGCAGTTTTGCCTCCGTTTTCCGTGTCCGACGAGATTCTGCACACGGTGAGTCGATTCGTAAAGAAGATTGCCCTTCGTCTGCGGGTGGTAGGTCTGGTGAATCTGCAAATGGTCATCAAAGACGAAACTGTGTATGTGATCGAAGCCAATCCTCGTGCGTCGCGAACGGTACCGTTTGTGGCCAAGGCCACCGGTGTTCCGATTTCTGATATCGCTACGCAGGTCATGCTCGGCAAAAAAATCGCTGAATTCAGGGAGCGTGGAGAACTGGAATCCTCCCTGAAGGGCTACGCCATAAAAGAACCCGTATTTTCCTGGGACAAGTTTCCGGAAGTACCGAAAGAACTTGGCCCGGAGATGAAGTCAACGGGAGAAACCATTGCCTTCATTGACGAACTGACGGATGCACATTTCAGCCGTCCATACGAAATGCGGAATCTTTATCTGTCGAAATAGCCGACCTGCACATGTCGCAGTCAAGGGAGGCTGTTTTTCATCGTTTATTGCTCAGCCGGCGTCAGGGCTTTTATTTTTGTCGTCTCGGCCAGTTTAGACGGAAAGAATGGAGACGAAGTCTGGTGATTCAGTCGTGACTGTCCCGTGTTCTGTAAGTGTTGAAAGCCTGACTCTTTCCAGTTGATTGACCGATTCGGTGTTAAACTGTTTTTCGGCTCGGACGTAATTATCGGTGAATCCGAACATGGTTCGGTTTCTCTCCGTCGCTTCCCATAAAACCATCCTCTCAGACCCGAGTTGTTCCCGGTAAAAAGACACACGTTTACTCGCGGAGAGTTTTCTGAGCGTCGCATTCCGGGAATTACGGACCGTTTTTGGTACAGACAGGGCAGGGTTATCATGCACAGAATCTACGGCGGTCGTGTCAGGTCTCTCGGAATACGTAAACACGTGCAGATACGAAATCGGTAAGTTTTCGAGGAATTTGAATGTATTCAAAAAGTGATCGTCCGATTCTCCAGGGAATCCCACGATTACATCTACTCCGATGCAGGCGTCAGGCATCATGGATTTGATTTGCGCGACCCGATCGGAATATCGTTCCCGTTGGTATCGACGCCGCATCAATCCCAGAATCTCATTATCTCCGCTCTGCAAAGGGATGTGAAAGTGCGGTGCAAATTTGTCTGAAGCGGCTACAAATTGGATAATCCCGTCGGTGAGAAGATTCGGCTCAATGGACGATATCCGGTACCGGTCGATACCTTCGACGAGGTCCAGGGCTCGTAATAAATCAAGAAGATTTTCGTTCGTGTCGTTTCCGAAAAGACCGATGTTTACACCGCTGAGAACGATTTCGCAAAACCCTTTTGACACGATCTCTTCTGCCTGGGAAATGATTCCGGAGATCGTGGCCGATCGGCTTCTGCCGCGGGCCCGCGGAATGGTGCAGAACGAACACGTGTAGTCACATCCGTCCTGGACCTTGAGAAATGCCCGTGTGCGATCTCCCGAGGCATACGCCGGACCGAAAGATTCGATATCGTCGATACAGGAAACAGAGATCTGCGTCTGATTCCTTTTTTTGAATGATTTAACCAGATCGAAAAGATGAAATTTTTCGTGTGCGCCGAGTATGGCATCGACTCCCGGGATCGCGGCAATGGCAGCGGGTTGGAGCTGGGCATAACAACCGGTCACTATGATGTATGTATCCGGATTATTGCGCAATGCGCGCCGGATGATCTGTCGGCATTTTCGGTCCGCCTCTTCTGTGACCGAACACGTATTGATGACCGCTACATCCGCCGACTCGCCCGGAGGTAAGACAGAGAAATCTCGATCTCGAAAGGCTTCTGAAAGTGCGCCTGATTCAGCATAGTTCAGTTTACAGCCAAGCGTATGTATGGAAACGGTATTCATGCGAGACACTTTGAAAATCCACGTGCGGCACTGCAACGAAACAGGTATTTTGGTGTTTCTTGGATCTCTACCAATACACAGGGGGTGTATTGCCCATGTTTGCCAGAGAAGGATACGTGTTAATGCTCGGAGCGACTGTTATCGGCGTTATTCTATCCGTGGTGGCCTTGTATGTACAGGGTGTCTGGCCGCCGATATTCTGGATCCTGGCAGTTTTCGTCGTAGCATTCACTTTTTATTTTTTCCGAGATCCCGATCGGACGCCTCCCGCGGACACGACAAATCTGATATTGGCTCCGGCGGACGGAAAGGTAGTTCTCGTCGAGGAAGTAGACGAATCGATTTATCTTGCATCGCGCGCGAAGAAGGTGTCCATTTTCCTCTCCCCGTTAGATGTGCACGTCAACAGGATTCCGGTGAACGGTGTCATCGAATTCGACCGGTACATCTCGGGCAGCTATCTGGTGGCCTGGCACCCGAAAGCGAGCGACTTGAATGAGCGCAGTGAAATCGGCCTCAAACACGCGACCGGTTCAAAAGTATTATTCAAGCAGATCGCCGGCGCCGTAGCTCGCAGAATTGTTTATCACATCAAGACGGGTGACGAGGTTGTGGCCGGAGACCGATTCGGAATTGTGAAATTCGGTTCTCGAATGGATGTCCTCGTACCATTGTCCGCAGAGATATTCGTAAAAGTGGGAGATCGCGTTTGTGGCGGAGAGACCGTAATCGGGCAACTGAACGATGAGGAGTCCGATGAGTCGTAAGAACAGGGCTTTGAATATCGGTCCAGGTACAAAACAGAGGCGATTCCGACGACGCATTGCCGCATACCGAAGTTCGCGGGACCCGCGGGCACCACGACGAATTCCCCGGGCGGCTGTACCGTCATTTTTCACTCTCATGAATCTGTTTTGCGGGTTCTTATCCATGATCAAGACTTTTGAGTCAAACTTCGAGTCAGCAGCATGGCTGATTATTCTGGCTGGTTTTTTTGACCTGCTGGACGGAATGATGGCGCGACTCACCAACGGTTCAAGTGTGTTTGGAGTAGAATTGGATTCGCTGGCGGATATCGTCTCTTTCGGAGTCGCTCCGTCGTTCATGATATATGTTTTCGGGTTGTCTTCGTACGGATTTTCCGGAGTGATCGTCGCGTCATTACCGGCGATTGCGGGTGCCGTCCGACTGGCGAAATACAATGTTGCGTTTGATGGAGTCAAATCCGATGTTTTCGATGGAATGCCGATTCCGGTGCAGGCGTCGTCGATTGTGGCCATCGTGCTTAATGCGCAAAATGTAGCCTTTCTGGCTCCAGACGAGCCTGGCCGTCTGCCGATCCTCATTCCTGCCGTCGTAATTCTATCCATTTTGATGCTTTCCACCATTGATTTCGATAATGTTCCGCCGCCTTCGGCGCGTTATATGAGAAACCATCCGGTTAAAGCTGTATTATTTTCGGCCGGCGCATTGATTCTTCTGATATTCAGGGAGCTGGGACTCCTTATTGTCCTCTCGGCCTATGTTTTTGTCGCAATTGGACGCGCTGTATATAAATTTGCCCATGCGGTTGCCACGGCTGATCCGTTCGATGTCGATGGTGATGATACGATTACCGAGTAAGGGCCTGGTATCGGTTGTGAGGTGTAAAACCAGGGCCTGGTATCGGTTGCGAGGTGTAAAACCAGGGCCTGGGTTCTTTTCGGATTCTTCGGACCCTGGAATCTGAGTCTGCGTTGAAGAGTTCTGCCCGGCCCGAAACTATCATAAATCGACTTTTTGATGTACAAAGCTCAAATCAGTGTCTCACTTCGCAGATCCATTCTCGATCCGCAAGGAAAAGCAACCCACAATGCACTTTCACAGCTGGGATTTGATGGAATCGACCAGGTTCGAATAGGCAAGTTGATTGAAATGAAAATCAGCGCAGATTCTAAAGATGACGCTGAATCCATGGCTCGTAGGGCGTGTGAAAAACTTCTCGCGAATCCGGTAACAGAAGATTTCGAAGTCGAAATAATTTCCGAATCTCCTTGAGTCAGCCGACAGAACATATCGTCGACTCGACAGAACATATCGTCGACTCGACGGAAACGTTACCGTCAGTTGAGATTCCGTGGTACGTCGTATTGTTCAACGATGAAGTGCATTCATTTGACGACGTTATAATTCAGTTGATCAAGGCGACCGGGTGTGCCGAGAATCGCGCCGAAAGCCTGGCATGGACAGTTCACTCGCGAGGCAAGGCCAGGGTTTTCGACGGCTCGTTCGTTGAATGTTTTCGAGTGCTCCACGTATTGAGGGAAATCGCACTCAGTACGGAAATTCAGGGTTGACTTTCTCGTTGCCCGTTTTCGATAGCACTGCTGCACGACTCCGTTTGAGTTGGAAACGCACACCCTGACTGAAAAAAATTCCTGTTTAAGGAAAAAAAGACTCACTCAAAACAGGTGTGTAAGGCTGATACGCCAATATTATGACCTATGAGCGTGATACAGTGGTCATTTCCCGCTGCGGCATGAAGTTGGATAGGTCTAGGGCCGGACAGCCATTCTGTTTGTAGATGGCACGACTAACCACGACAATCTGAGACATAAATACGGTAATTACGAATTTGCCGTCAGGAGCAGAAAACCGAATGATCAGTAACAGCTCAATACCTGAAAAAGCAGTGCGAATTACCCTGATTGCGAGTCTGTATCTCGTATTTATTCTTGCCGCCACGAATGTTGCCGTCGCACAGGCAACGGGCATGCAGGGAGATGCTGCATGGAATGAATACCGCACCGCGGGCGAGCGTACCGCGAGCGGTGAGAGTTTTGATCCGAGATCCATGACGGCCGCTTCGAACGATTTGCCGTTTGACAGTCTCGTGCGAATTACCCGCGTCGACAATGGCAAAACGATTGTAGTAAGGATCAATGACCGTACGGCGGGTGACGAACATATCATCCATCTCTCAGACGCTGCTGCAAGTCACCTTGGCGTACCCATGGGGAAATCGACTTTGATCCAACTGAATCCACTTGGCGGCGAGAGCCTCACGGTACTCCGACGGCCTGGTCGTGTCCTGCGGACAGGCCGACGGCGATCTGGCGATAGAACTACGAAAGTCAGCCTCGCAGACGTTAAGAATCCGGACAAAGAGGCAAACCACGCTGAATCTCTGCAAAGTGTCCGGCTTAAGAAAGATCTTTCGCTTCGATTTACCCTTCAGGTAGGAGTGTTTTCAAGCAGGGAATCGGCATATTCCTTCTCGGGAGAGCTTTCTGAAAGCTGGATTTTACCGGTAACCGTAGACGGGAAAGCACTTTTTCGGGTTTATTTCAGTCGATTCAGCGAAGAGAGCCCTGCCCGCGTCGCACAAAAAGACCTGGAACGACAGGGTCGCGACAGTTTTCTCAGGACAATTTAACGGCCTCTCACGTGTCACCCGGCGAACAGCTCTACAGGCCGATCCTGCGACCAGCTCTGCAGGCCGATCCGGCGACCAGCTCTGCAGGCCGATCCGGCGACCAGCTCTGCAGGCCGATCCGGCGACCACCTTTGCTTATCGCAAAAATGTGTAGTTCAATTTAATCAGGAACACATTCTCCGGAAAAATTCCGAAAGCGTTGGGAACCTGGCTGAACGTGCCGCCACCGAATCCGATGTTCGTCGTCTGGTCGAAAGGATCGACGCTGAAGTTTTCTACGCGAGCGTGCGTCCAGACTACAAACAAAGTTGATCCTGGCCGGTACTCCCAGCGGAAAACCGTGTTGGTTTGAAACGAGGTGGAAGTGAAGTCACGGCGTTTGGGATAATTATCAATCGGAACCAGATTGTCCGGATCGGTGAGTACAGAAAAGTCATTGTATCGACCCTGTGCCGTAAAAAGCTGTGCATAAATCTCCAGAGACAATGTCGGCGAGAATGTAATATTGCTGCGCAGTGTGAAATCGAGCACCCGAGTGTCTCTCTCGCCGAAAACTGATACATAATATGTATCCGTATCTTCGAAAAACGGTACTTCGGCGAGGATGCCGGCCAGGTTCGGCGAAATATTCAGTTCCCTGAAATCGTTTGCACCAAGATCTGACGGAGACGTACTCGTTTCTCCGATCAAAAACTGTCCGTCAGAATCAGAGATAGACTCGTTGGATGCCCACGCGGTCATGTTATTCTCACGCTTGACTCCGACTGACGCTGACATACTGAGTCGCGTACTCACGTCCCAGTCTCCCTTCAGATCGAGTCCAAGTTCGGTTCCCCCCAGTTCGGTAAAAGTGTAAGCGATCTTCGGTTTCAAAGTCCACTGTCTTCTGGAATCCGTCTTGAACGAGGTTCTGATCCTGAATTCCCTCGGGGCTGCCCATGCGCCGAGTCCTCGGGTTTCGTTGACGTCGTATCCTCCAAACAGATAGTCACCAAATATCGATGCGTCCATATTCTGGAAGCTCTGCGTAACGATATTGCCTCCAAGAAACCCGCCTGTGCCGCGATAAATACCCTCCGACCATGTCCTGCTCGAAAACGTCCAGACGCGAGCAGACGCCCTCTGGAACGGGCCAGCCGCTTTGCCGCCGTTGAACTGGTGAGCAAGATTGCTGGAGATCCGTAAGAAATTATTCTGTCGGAGACGTCCCGCGTCGTTCGGATCGAATGTGTCATCAATTCCCGTAAACGTAATGCCGTACGTCCAATCTCCTCTGATTCTTTCCAGTTCGGTAGATGCCGCATATCCTCTGGCGGAGAGTGATGACTGTTCGCGAAAACGGCGGTCAGAAAGGCTGGCGTATCCGCTGATTTTATAGGTGTTGTTGTCAAGACGCATATCCCAGTCAACTCCACCAGTGACTGAAGTCAAACCGTCACCCGGAAGATTCCGGTTGTACAGGGTCACGATTCCCCCGAATGATGAATACTTTCCCACGTCCTGCCGAATTCGAGTCGCACCGTAATATCGGTTTGGATTGAACCGGGCGCCTGTTGCCGCACTGATTACTCCAAACGACAAACCACCGTCGGTTCGCCCCGATAATTTCGTAGCACCGATGATGGCGTCAGTAGATCCTATCCGGCGGGTATAAAACAGACTGCTTCCCGTGCCCAGGCTGAAATTGTATGTGCTGGATCCTTCCACAAAAAATGGTCTCCGTTCTCTGTTGAAAGTTTCAAATGCCGAAAGATTCAGTTGTGCCGGGTCCGAATCTACCTGTCCGAAATCAGGATTGATCGCAACATCAAGCGTCATGTTGGAACTCAGGCCGATTTTCAAATCCGCCCCGAAGTCTGCATCCGTGAATGCGTTTACTTCTCCCGGAGCTCCCTCTTCGGTCATCACCCGCGACACGGTATAAGGGGTAAACTGCAAATTACGACGCGGCGCAAGTTGCTCGAGGCCCTGCAGTTCGCCGTATTTTGCCACAACTCCTCCCTCGCGTTCGGTTCTTCTTACCAGAGCCCACTCCAGCGTTTCGCTGGTTCTGGGTATGACGCGCTGAAAATTTATACCCCATGACTGTTCACGCGCTTCGGAGAACCGCAACATGGAGTATGGGATTCTCATTTCGACGACCCAACCGTCCGCCGTCATTCTGACCGCTGAATCCCAGACGGCGTTCCACGATGAGTTTAATTCGCGTGTGGTGATTCCATCCAGTTGAACACCTGCCGCGTTAACTGCGAAAGTAAACGCTTCTTTTCTATTGAGATATCCATCAATCGAGACAAAAAACCAGTCTGCCTTGTTGAACGAGTCACGTCGACCGAGAGTGCGCCAGATCTTATCGGGCTCGGTATCAAACATTTTTGCACCGATATAGATTGAATTATTACCGTATAACATGCGGACTTCGGTGCGTTGAGACGGTGCCTGTCCTTCTCGTGGTTCGGACTGCAGGAAATCCGATGCGAACGCTGCCGTTTGCCAGTCTGCCTCACTCAGGTAACCGTCGATGGAAATATCTTGATCGGTACGCTGTGCTATCAGCACACGCGGATTCTCAGGGTCGTCGGGAGATGGGGACCCGAAAATTCCTGCAATCAAAATCAGAGCTGATAACGTCACGTATGAGCGCGCATGCGCATCTTCAAAGTTTTCGGAGATTCTGGTCTCGGGCTACGGATGATTTCCCTCCTCGTTTCGGCTTGGGTGAATCTTCGTAGATTCCTTCTGTGCATCTTACAATTGACGCCCCTGTTATCCGTGCATTCCGACGACCCTGATACTTATCTGGTTCTTCGTAATAAAAACGAACAAAAGATCAAGGAAAAAGGTTCTCGCTTCATCGCCAGGGCTATCCCTGTGGAGTCGACTTCCGCGGCGGCGACCGAAATCAGTCGGTTGAGGCGCCTGGAATATGGTGCAACACACCACTGTTCGGCATATCGGATTGGTGAGCGTGCAGAATTCTGTCGCTCTAACGATGATGGAGAACCATCCGGCACGGCAGGCGCACCGATTCTCAGACAGATAGAAGCCTCAGGTCTGACCAATACGCTTATCGTGGTGACTCGTTATTTCGGAGGCACAAAACTCGGAACGGGTGGATTGATCCGTGCTTACGGGAGCGCAGCGGAGGCTGTTTTAAGGGATGCCGGGACGGACCTGGTTACACGGCGCACACGATTCCTGCTGGTATTTGATTATGCCGATACGTCTCCGGTCATGTTTACCATAACACAGTGTGACGCCACGATCAAATCGACGAAATATGGCGATAGAACAAGAATAGAGGTCCACGTAAAATGTTCTGAGGCAAAAAAATTCGAAGAAATGTTTACGAATGCCCTCGGTGGGCGCGGCACAATTCTGGAGAAGCAATCACGCTGACAAGGCAGTGGCAGATTTCGTGATACCGCTGAGCAGGTGTCATCAGGTAAGTCGACCGGTGTTCATGGCGGCAACAGCCATCTCGTCCACCCGATTATTCATCGCGTTGGTCGAATGGCCTTTTACTTTTACAAAGGAAACCTTATGTATTTCCATGGATTCGAGCAAGGCTTCCCACAGGTCTCTGTTTTTAACTGGTTTTTTTGATGCCGTTTTCCACCCTCGTTTTATCCAGTTATCGATCCAACCGTCATTGAATGCGTTCGCTATGTAAGCGCTGTCGGTGTGAATAATGGCCTGGCATGGCTTTTTCAACGCGCGCAAAGACTCTACAACGGCTTTGAGTTCCATGCGGTTATTGGTGGTGTCTTTTTCAGAGCCCGAAATTTCACGGTTGTGGAGCCCATGTTGCAGTATTGCGGCCCACCCTCCGGGACCGGGATTTCCGCTGCAAGAGCCATCGGTGTAAATTTTTACCTCAGTCATAGAGCGAAGATGATTAAATCTCGACTTTATGCGAAACGAATTCCTCTCGAATGTCCTCTACTCTGATGGATGATCGCGGGATTTATTGTACACCTTGCACAGGTGCGAAGGAAGATTATGAAATTTGTTGATTACGTGACGATCGTTGTTAAGAGCGGAAAAGGGGGGGCGGGCTCTGTTTCCTTCAGACGTGAAAAATTCAATCCAAGGGGCGGTCCGAACGGAGGCGACGGAGGCAAAGGTGCTTCGGTCATTTTTCGGGCAATGCGGCAGTTGACCACCTTACTTGATCTCCGGTATAGCCGCCACCATAATGCCGAGAACGGCCATAATGGATCGAGTTCTCTCAAAACAGGGAAAGATGGCGTGGATATCATTCTGCGAGTGCCGGCCGGAACGATTATAAAAGATTCCGACTCCGATGAGACGCTGTATGAATTACTGCATGACGGGGACGAATTTATCGTCGTGAAGGGTGGACGTGGCGGAAAGGGAAATGCTTTTTTTAAATCCGCCACGCGGCAGACACCCCGCTTCTCGCAGCCCGGGGAGGATGGAGAAGAGCGAAACATAACACTGGAATTAAAACTGCTCGCAGACATTGGACTGGTCGGTTTTCCGAATGCCGGCAAGAGTACACTGGTTTCGACACTTTCGGCGGCTCGGCCCAAGGTTGCAGACTATCCGTTCACGACCCTCGTGCCTTCTCTGGGGGTCGTTTCCGTTGGAGATTACCAGTCGTTTGTAATAGCGGACATTCCGGGGATCATAAAAGGTGCCCATGAAGGTAAAGGCTTGGGTGTCAGATTCTTGAAGCACATAGAGCGAAATGCCGTATTGCTGTTTCTTGTGCCGTCAGACTCAGAAGACATAGTTGCAGAATTTCAAACGCTGCTTCATGAGCTGGAGGAGTTCGATGCAAAATTATTGTCAAAGCCGAGAATTATCGGGATCTCAAAAATGGATCTCGTGCCTCCTGATGAACGCCGTCGATTCGAGGAAAATTTACGAGAGGAATTTTTCGGCACGGAAAAAAATGTCTTTTTCAGCGCCGTGGCTCATATTGGTCTTGATGATTTGAAGGCACTACTCTGGAAACATGTTGAGCAGGCCCACTCATTCGATTTCCCGGATGTCTGACACGGTCGATCAGACCGAGTTTTGTGCGAGGCTTCTGTTGCATGCTGCTCCCGGCCTTGGGCCGGGCAGGCTGAATCCTCTTATAGACAAATTTTCTTCTGCGCGAGCCATACTGATGGCCTCAGATAAAATGCTGTTCCGTGTACCTGGTATCGGATGTCACACGCTGATGCAGCTTCGCAAACACGTGGCCTCTCAGCGAGACTCGGCAGGACGCGAAAAGTCGACTTTGTTTGCCATTTCTCAAGGGTATCGACTCCTGATGCGCGGAGATACGGCGTACCCTGATTCGCTGATGCAACTCTCGCACGGTCCGCCGTTTCTCTGGTTGGCCGGCGATTCTTCAGCCCTGAGAAGCCCGGCTGTTGCGGTTATCGGAACGCGGCGTCCATCGCCCGAAGCCAGAACGATCGCCTACAATGTAGGTTATTCGCTGGCAGCTGCCGGTTATGTGGTTGTGTCCGGTATGGCGTATGGAATCGATGCAGAGTCGCACAAAGGGGCGCTGGATGCGGGAGGATTGACGATCGCGGTACTCGGTTCCGGACTCTTACGCGTGTATCCGGCCATTCACAGAAAGCTGTCTGCAAGAATTCAACGGAGCGGTGCCGTTATTTCCGAATTTTTACTGGAAACAGATCCACTGCCCGGTCATTTTCCGAGGAGAAACAGGATAATCAGTGGACTATGTAGCGCTACCGTCGTGGTGGAAGCGTACGAAAAGGGTGGCGCGTTGATTACAGCTCGACTGGCGCTGGACCAGAACCACGACGTGTATGCCTTCCCGGGATCTTCCGGAAATGCTGCGGCCGGTGGTACAAACAGATTGATACAGTCGGGAGAGGCGCAACTGGTACTC
>JACZYD010000060.1 GCA_022571255.1 Bacteroidota bacterium | reverse complement strand
GATCAGAGGCGGAATTGTACGCATACGCCTGAACGCCAAAATAATAACTTGTCGAATTCGTGAGACCACCAATGGTGTGACTATGAGTAATCCCGGAATCACTTCCGTTCGCACTGATGAAGGTCAGAGGGGGTTGATTTGGGTCATCATGCAGATGGAGATCATCCAATACGCGCGTGACTCCGTTCACAATATCATAGGTCGCGATAACTTTACCCGTTTGATCGGCCACCTCCGTGTACTGAAACACGTTGTATCCTTCGAACTCGTAATTCTGCTCCAATATTGGTGCAAAGATGTCCGGCTCTCTGTAGGATTCCAGGTAATTATTCGATCCTGGCTCGTTGGTCCACGAAATCGTCACTCCGGAATCAAACGGAGTCGCGGTAACGAGAGGACGCGCAGGCGGATCGGCGAAATTAAAATTCGCGTCATACGCAGCCTGTGCGATCCTGTCCGCATCCCGCAGCGCGCGCACCGAATCCCAGTTGTCGGCGCCTATCGCCCAGATCACACCGAATACAATTTCCTGCACGTCACCCGGATTGATCGTAAACGGCCCCGTCGAGATCAAAAAACGACGATCGCCCGGGCTGATACTGGTTCCGATACAATCGGAATTGCGTTCGGTCCAACACGAATTCGTAACAGGATCACCCGTATACACGAATTTTGTCTCTTCGTTCGAAAATGAACGCCCGTTTCCCCCGAACGTAAACGGCTTCCCATCTGCCCAGAACCCCTGCATATACCCGTAATATTCTTCTCCAGTCCTCGGACCTCCTTGAACACCGCCACCACTATTAAAAAAGGCGAAAGAAGTCATCTGTAAATTTGCTGAATCAGGAACGGCTCTACCGCTTACCAAGGCGGTATCGCCCGGAGAAGGAACTATCGGGCCCTGGAAAAAATCGTAGCCGAGGGCGGGAGGAGGAGTTCCGTACCCCTCTGCGCCCTCATCGAAATTATCGGAATTGTAGACATACCCGAGTCCGAGCGTAGTGTCGGATCCGACCCAATCGTCGTCGAAATTTCCCAGGTCTGCGTCGGTAAATATTCCAAAATACGCGTCCTTTAAGGGTTTACTGCCTTTGTAAAAAAGTTTAAATTTATAAAACGTCGTATTTCCGATGTCACCCGGCGCATCGAACGAGAATGCGAGGCCATGCGCTTCAAGACCGATGGGTGGACCGTCCGTCGACGTATGCTGGTTCCCACGGTCATTCATCACCCACCAGAGTGTCTGATCGCCCAGTATCGCCGGTCGCTCGCCAGCCTCCAGGTTTATTATTCGATCGACTCGACTTGCGAGCGGCTGATCCAGCAACTCAATCAGATCACCGTTCGCGTCGAAAGTAGGCGCTCCCAGGCCTGTGGGCCAGTCGACGAGATCGGGTGTTGTTGCCCTAAACGCATCATAGGCTTCAATATCCGTTCGACTGACCTTATAAACACGGTCATAGATCGAACAGTCGTTCGGAGGATTTCCGTCGTCATCAAGCGGACCGGCCCAGTATTCCCACTCACCGTACTGCGTAGCGGTCGCTCGGAGTTGGCCGTCTACTTTTCCGGCTATCCAGATTCCGGAGGCAAAAATCGCATTCGATCCGCTGCCTTTCGGGACTTCATAAATATGCGGCTCTCCACGCCAGAACAGGCCTCCCGTGTTCACGATCCTCGCCCGCACGTTATTGACATCGAGCAGGGCCTCGCCCAGCGCGCGGTCGCACGTACTGATGAACTGCCCGGACGCTATGTGCGGAATGCTCAGCAGCATAACGCCCAGCGCCTCGAGCAGGCACAGTTTCGGTTTATATTGCATTGTCCTGTTACCATTTTCTCTTGTTGTGACTGCATGGCAGTCTGTTGTTATCCAGTCCCGTCAACGGACGCTAATCCTTGCCTCCATGTGCTGCTTTTTTGATGGCCGCGAACTTGATCACGTGAGATCCAACACCATCCACCTCGACATGAATCAGGTACATGCCGCTGCCGATCGGCAGACCACGGTCGGTTGCCAGGTTCCAGGCCAGCTGGTTGGTCCCTGTAGGTTTTTCGAGCGTGGAAATCAGCGTACCGTTCAGCGAATAAACGCGAATTGTGGCCCGGTCGCTTACCGGCAAATTCGTAATCCGAACCTCGTCAACTCCTGCTGTTCTTTCGTAGGCTGATGCCAGCAGATACGGATTGGGCACAATACTGATATCCGCGAGGCGAGTTTTTTTCAGTGAATCACTGGCCGCAACGACTCCGAATCCAGTCGTATTGAACGAAAGAGCATCACCCGGTTGAAACAACTTGTTGGTGTTGTACTGGATGATCGTGCCCGGCTCAACCATGTCTGCATCGTACGGACGCTCGTGCCCTCCATTCCAGTTCACAAGGACCTGGCGCGAAAACACACGCTCACCCAGTGAACCGCCCCGCCAGAACCACGACTCATACCCGTCCTGTCCGAACGCAGCACCGTTGTCTTCGGGCTTGTACCAGTATATCCAGTCTGAATAAGGGTCATTCCTTCCTCCAGAGACAGGATGGTCCCCGGCAATATCGAAGACACCATCCACGCCTTCGTGACCGCATCCTCTCTCGCAGATCAGCGGCAACATTCTGTAACTCTTGAAAGGATCGCCGACGGGCCCCGTATTCCAGAGCTGAAACGGCACCTCGACAAGTGCGTTGTCTTCAAAACCACGCCACGCGACGCAATCATCCTGTGTGACTGCGCCGTCGAGAGTCGCGAAACACGACTCGGGAAAGCGCCACTCAAAATCATCAGACCCGACATTCGGCCATGGATTTTCCTCGGATCCTTCGCGAATCGAGCGTCCGACCCATGTAGACCCCCGGTTGAACGGGCCGGCTTCGTCGCCATACGGCCCGCTTCCTCCACCGACATGAATGCCCCATGTTGACGGGTTCGTCGATTGATTCCGGCCGGATTCCGGGCGATCACGACCTTCAACGAGTGGAAAACCCCAGCTGTTGAATGCAAACGCGGCCATGTCGGGAGGCTCCAGAAAACCGCCTCCGTTTGCAATCATCTTGAATCCCATCATTCCGGGAGCAGGACCTGTTACGCTGAACTGTAATCCGTCGATCAGCATCACATTGTCACGTTGGGGTGCCGGCGTTCCCGTGATCGATCCGTCAAACATCGTCTCCGTTTCGCCCAGGTAATTGCGTTCGATGTCGTATGTAATTGCAGTTCCGTTTGATTCCATTTCATAGAAACGCGTCACGTAGGTAGCATTCTCAAGAACGGCACCCGGGATAACCACATTCGCGCTGACCGTCCCACTCCCAATTACAAATCCTTCGGCGATGAAATCCGGAGCGGCGTTATCGAGGGCAGCATCTATGGCTTGCGCTGAAATCAGGTCTTCCGCTTTATGCGGAATCACCTCAATATGCGACACCTCGCCGATGAAGGTCTTCGGCGTCGAACCGGCATTATATGCGTACGCCTGCACACCAAAAAAATAACTCATTTGATTGGTGAGCCCGCCAATGGAGTGCGTGTGCTGAATCCCACTGTCGGTTCCGCCGGCACTCAGATAATTGAGCTCATTCAACGGGGCATCGGCGCCTGGTGAAACCAGATCGATCACACGTGTAATGCCGTTGACGACGTCGTAGGTTGCAATTACCTCACCCACTTCGTCATCCGGACCGTCGAATTTGAGCACTTTGTACCCTTCGAATACGTAGTCCTGATCGGTCATCGTCGCGAACAGGTTTCGCTCGACATAGGATTCCAGATAATTGTTCGATTCTATCGGGTTCGTCCAGGCAAGGATCACCCCGGACTCAAACGGCGTAGCCGTCACGGCAGGCGGATGAGGAGGCTCAGGTTTTACAAAATCCGCATCGAAAGCCGCCTGTACAACGCGGTCCGCATCCCGAAGCGCACGAACCGAATCCCAGTTATCGTTCCCGATTGCCCATACCACACTGAACACGATTTCCTGTTGGGCGCCGGGTTCGATGGTAAAAGGCCCGGTGGACACCGTAAAACGACGATCGCCTGGGCTGATCGAAGTTCCCAGACCATCCGAATTCACCTCTGTCCAGAATCCCTGGACAACGGGGTCACCGGAAAACATGTAATGTGTCGGTATTTCCGAAAAACCTCGTCCGCTACCCCCGACTGTAAACGGCTTCCCATCAAGCCATAACCCCCGCATATAACTGTAATATTCTTCCCCGGTCCCCGGACCACCCTGAACACCGCCACCACTATTCCAGAAGGCGAAAGTAGTCATCTGCAGATTTACATAACCGGGAACAGCTCTACCGCTTACTACGGCAGAAGAGCCGGGAGAAGGCACTATCGGCCCCTGAACAAAATCGTAACCTGCCGCGGGTGCCGGAGTGCCGTATCCCTCCCGTCCCTCATCGACGTTGTCGGAATTGTAGACATACGCGAGACCGAGTAAAGAATCGGAACCGACATAATCATCATCAAAATTCCCCAGATCCGGATCGGAAAAGATGCCGAAATAGGTGTCCAACAGCGGGTACTTGCCCTTGTAAAACAGATTATATTTGTAAAATGTGGTGTTTCCAATGTCGCCTCCAGCGTCAAACGCATACGCCATCACATGGACCTCCAGCCCGATCGGCGGTGAGTCCGTGGAGGTATGCTGATTGCCACGGTCATTCATCACCCACCAGATCGACTGATCGCCCAGAATTGCAGGACGCTCCCCGGCCTCGAGATCAATCACGCGGTCGACTCGACCAAGAAGCGGCTGATCAAGAAGCTCAATCAGATCGCCGTCTGTGTTGTAGGTCGGAGCGCCCAGGCCTGTGGGCCAGTCAAACAGGTCCGGAGTCGGAGACCCGTTTTTTTCATAGTCCAGAATATCTTTTCGACTCACTTTGAACACGCGATCAAACCGGGAACAGTCCGCCGGAGGATTGCCGTGGTCGTCCAATGGTCCCGCCCACATTTCCCATTCACCATACAGGGATGCCGAAGCGCGGAGTTGACCTCGAACGCGACCCGCAATCCAGATCGTCGTCGCGAAGATCGCATTGGACCCGCTTCCCTTGGGCACTTCATATACGTGGGGCTCTCCGCGCCAGAAAAGACCTCCTGTATTCAGAATCCGTGCCCGTACGTTGTTGACGTCCAGAAACGCCTCGCCCAACGCACGGTCACATGTGCTGGTAAACTGCCCGGACGCTATGTGCGGAATGCTCAGCAGCATAACGCCCAGCGCCTCGAGCAGGCACAGCTTTGGTTTATATTGCATCTTCCGGTTGACAAGTTTCTATGATTTCATTCAGTTTATAGCCACCAAGCCTTTATGACCTGTTGGACGATTCCACCAGGTACTCCAACATCCTTTATTATTAGGATTCGAAGAAGTCTCGCAACGGAACCGCAATAAAACCTGCATTTGTCACCCAGTACCCTCATTTCAGGGCCGAATTGTCACAATTCGGGTCCAGATTGGTCGATATACTGCTCCTCTTAGAAAATTTGTCCGTCCGGCCGATACCTTCCAAGATGATTTGTAATCCTGAACCAATATGTGACCATGGGACAGCAACAACTCCTCCTTCTGACATTTGGAATTATTATCGTCGCTATCGCAACCCTGGCTGGAATTTCGGTATTCAAGCTCAGCGAAGCCCAGTACGAAGACGATCGGGAGCGAGAGAAAATGCTCGAACTCGTAACAGAAATTCAGGTTTGGAAAATCAAGCCGGCCATTTTCGGAGGTGGCGGTAATGGTAACGAATCCGACTTCTCAGGCTTCAGTCTGATCTCGATCGGTCTCGAGGCGAGCGGAAATCCCGGATCGTCACCATACGTGCAATTCGAGAACGTGGGTTGTTTCCGGTTTTTCCTGACTGCAAGTGAGTTGCGCATCAATGCGCTTGACAAAGATTGCGTCCTGGGCTCATGGGATAAAGCAATTGTTGTCTCAGGAATCACCCACGAAGATATAAGCTGGTTCCTGCCTACCCCGTAGTACTGTCGTTATCGCCGTCGGTCTGCACATCCGGGAGCTGATCCATGACATCTCCTTTTCCAGTGATATCCGTTCTGAGATGAATCTCGCGCTGCGGAAAAGGAATATTGATACCCGCATCGGTCAGAGCCCTGTGAACCCTCAGCGTAAATTCGCTGCGAACGCCCAGATACTTATCAAAATCAGCAACCCAGGCTCGAAGAGAAAAATCAAGGCTGTTCTCCCCGAAACCGAGGAATAATGTGTACGGCTCGGGACTGTTGAGCAGCTCCGAGTAATCTCGGGCCACTCCGGTAAGTAACTCGATCACCTTTTCCGGGTCGGTCCCGTATTCTACTCCGACGAGAATTTCAATTCGACGTAATTGAACCGCCCCGGGTTTGCTGGAGACTCCAAAGTTTGAGAACTTGGAGTTATGAACGGCGATAGATAATCGCCGGTCAAAAAGATATGCCCCGGAAATCCGGGAGCGAGCCGTTCGGACTGACGTACACGCTGACAAAAGGAATCATCAGTGGCCGGTCTTCCCTCGACCAGAAAATCAGCAGTCTCGACGAGGTTGAATTTTTCCAGACGGACGCGTCCATTAATTCCGGAAATTCGGGCGGTCCGATGTTCAACATGGAAGGAGCCGTTATCGGTATTGTGAGTTCCATTCTTACTCAATCCGGCGGATTCGAGGGTATCGGTTTTGCTGCGACATCGAACATTGCTCGAAGTGTCCTGATTGACAAAAAAGCGTTCTGGTGGGGCGTAAACGGCTTGCTTCTTGACGGTGGCCTTGCTCGAATCTTTAACGTCCCCCAGGAAGAAGGATACCTCATTCAAAAAGTCGCGGTCGACTCACCCGGCGCACGACTCGGGCTCATACCAAGCGTTATCCCGATGTCATTGTCAGGGCAGGATTTCCAGATTGGTGGAGATATCGTACTATCCATTCAAGAACTCGAAATCAAAGCGGAAAATCTGGCGCAACTTCGGAAAATGTCCGGTTCTTTCAGAAAATGCGACCAGATTCGTTTGACTGTGCTTAGAGGCGGTCAGGTCAAGGACCTGATGATCAACTATTACAATCGCGCTGGATGGGTCAGGAATGAGATGCTGGTTGGGGTCGTCCAAGGGTTAATCATCAACACTTTTGTGAGTGCCCTCATGTATAGCTCCCTTCGTAGTCTCAGTGCTGTCACGGCAATTTTGAGCGTTTTCTTCACAACCGGCTGTTCAAGTACAAAGGTGATCCAAAGTACGCCGACGTCTGGAGGCATATCGGTCAACGGCGATCTCTCAGATTGGGCCGACTACTTGCATGAAATAGATGACAGCCCTGCCAAATTCGGGGTTCGACACGATGATGAGTTTGTATATGTCGCGTTTTCGACTACCGACGACCTTCTTCTACGCCAGATCGTCCGAGGAGGCCTGACGATCTGGTTCAACAACACGACGGACAAATCGAAGCAGTTCGGTATTCGATTTCCGGTCGGTCGCCCGCCTCAGCCAGTACAAGACGAACCGATAAGACGACCATCGGGAGGTGCTCGACCCGAGTTTCTGTCCGATTTTGAAATCCTGATCAAGGGCGAACCTGCTCTCAGAGTGCCGGTCGGCTCCGTGCCGGGTATCAGCCTCGATACCTATCTCGAATTTGGTTCTTTTACCTATGAATTGCGTGTCCCTCTTCGTGTATCTACCGTCTACGAGTTTGGTGTAAAAATGTCTGACTCCAGCACATTCGGACTCGGCCTGATTACCGGAAATCCGAACGTCTCTGAGGAAGGCCGTGGTCCGACGGGTAGCGGAGGCCGCGGAGGCGGTGGCCGCAGCGGCGGCCGTGGCGGTGGAGGCCGTGGCGGTGGAGGCCGCGGAGGCGGTGGCGGACGCGGCGCAAGCGGTGGCCAGGGAAGTTTCTCCCCTATCGATATGTGGGTGGTGGTGTCAACATCAACAACAACGACACCCGGATAACAATCCGTGACCACAGAAAATAAAGCAGGTGCTCCTCTGCACCTGGCTACGGCGATTTATCTCGGAATCGTCGGTTCATCGGTCCTTCTCGTTCTCCCGATATTTGTAGGAAGCCTCGTCTCCATGCTGGACTTATCCAGCTCGGAGGCCGGATGGATCGGTTCAGCCGATCTCATCGGGTATACGATGGGTGCTATAGTGGCATTCCGGATTATAGACGGTGTGCCATGGAGATACCTGGTCCTGACCGGACTCGTTTTCATGGCAGCTGGAAATGCCGTTTCTCTTGTATTGACTTCTGTTCCCCTGTTGTTTGCCACCAGAGTGATCTTAAGTGGACTGGGCGCCGGCCTGGTCATTGCGATTCCTTATCGCGCTCTCGGTATGATGCCCAACCCCGAACGAAGTACCGGAATTTACTGGACACTGAACGTACTGGGTGGAGCGCTGGCCTTATTCGTTCTGCCGCGGATTGTCGAGGCATGGGGATTGGCTGGACTTTTCGTCGCACTTTCGGTAATCCCTATGTCCGCACTCCCTCTGGCCATATTTGCAGTTCGCACACCTGACAGAAAATCTGCAATGCGAGGCGGGGCAGCCGAGCGGGCAACTGTAACAAAGACAGCTTTTTTTCTGCTGACCGCTATTGCAATGTTCAACCTGGGACTCGGAAGTGTCTGGGCATTCGTCGACCGGCCGGCTGCCGCTCTGGGCCTGAACCTCGAAGCGATCGGCAGCATACTGTCCGCTACATATCTTGTGTCAATGCTGGGCTCTTCGATAGCTGCATGGCAGGGAGGTCGTATTGGCTTCTTGCGTCCATACATCGGATCTGTTTTCGTAATGATCGGCGCGCTGACTTTGTTGATCGCACCCTCATCTGTTGTTGTATATATCGTCGCGCTTGCGCTCATCAACTTCTGTTGGAATTACGGAATGACCTACCAGTTTTCGGCCATTTTCTCGAGTGATTCTTCCGGCCGTACAGCCGTCTTGATCATTCTGGCGCAGAGTGCCGGTCTGATGCTGGGCCCCGGTATTGCGGGCACGCTTGTTGAACACTTTTCCTACGCCGCCGGACCGATATTCGGTATTGTCCTTTGTTCGTTCAGCGCGGCTGCGTTCTTTGCCGGTACGATCGAACGACGTGACAGGTAGGGAGAGTTCGTTTCATATAAGAGACGCGTCCGTAATGATCTCCACCAGAGCCGGTCCATCGTGTGCCAGCGCCGCGGCAACGGCAGACTCAAGTTTGGTTTCGTCATTCACCCTGATTCCCATTGCGCCACAAAGATGTGCATATTTGGAAAAATCAGGGTTGTGAAGTGAAGTCTGCCACACATCCCAGTCACCGGAACGTTGCTCTTTTGATATCTTCCCCAGCTCCGCATTGTTGAGAAGGAAATGTGTGATATTCATATTGTATTTTACAACGGTCGAAAATTCCGCCAGATATTGCCCGAAACCCCCATCACCTGAAATCGAGACTACGGGTCGGTTCGTGTGTTCAGAATCCTTTTCGGTCGTCGCCGCCCAGGCACCCATTGCTGCCGGCACCGCGAATCCGATCGACCCCAGATAGCCGGACATCAAAACGGACTGCGCCTTGCACTCGAAGTAGCGACCGAAAGAATACGTGTTGTTCCCCACGTCCACAGCGATGATTGCATTCGAGGGAATCGCACGCGTCAATACGTCAAAAACAACCGCCGAACCTATACCGTTTTCACTCCTCTCCCCAATCCTTTTCTGTTTTTCGGCACGCCATATCTTCCAGCGAGCGGCGATCTCGGGACGTCTGTCAGAGGAGTTGTGACTCCCCGTTTCAAGATCTTCCTTGATCAATCGGACAGTTTCGCCTATTTCTCCCCAGACCGGCAGGTCCACCGCGTGAAACTTGCCGAGTGTCATCAGATCGAAGTCGATTTGAATCGTCTTGATATGATCGCTGATTCCGGTGTGATTGCTGAAGCTGGCACCGAGAACGATCAGCAGGTCCGCCTCGTTCATGAAATAACTGGCTATTGGCGTACCGCTGCGTCCCAGTACACCACATCCGAGAGGATGTGTGTCAGAAATCAATCCTTTTCCCTTAAAAGTCGTGATTACCGGGCATCCCAGATTTTCCGCCAGCTCGATGACGTTGTTCATATGCGCACGGGCGCCGTGCCCGACAATGATGGCAGGTTGTTCTGCACTCGCGATCATTTCTATCGCCGCAGAAAGTATCTGCTAGAGATTTGCGCCGTGTCGAACGTCTGTCCACATCAGAATGGGCCGCTTGGAGAAGGACGAATCATCGATGGCTTCATCACGTGTCCGTGGCACGGGTATCAGTACTGTCCCAGGACCGGTCAATCTCCGGCGCCATTCACGGAGTGGATTCCGGTATTCGAAACCCGTATCGAAAACGGACGGGTGATGGTTTCGACGCAGCCGCGACGAGGCCGTGGCGAGGGTACAACTGTGGGACAGGAAAATCGAGACGAATCATACCCTGACAGAATAAATGAGTGATGAATTTTATATCGGGTACCAAGCGAAAACGCCGCCTTCGCTCGGGAAATGGATTTCCAGGGTCAGTCTTTCCTTGATTGCAGTCGCAGCGGCCATAAGTGTTCTCGTGATCCGTACCCAGGACTCGTTTTATCCGTCCACGTTCGAGTTTGGTATCATTCGGTCATACGAAGGGATTTATTCGGACCATCCTGGGCCCTCAATTGTTGTTCGCGACGAAAACAACCCCGATCATCCAACCACATTCCTTCTCGTCAATGAAGGTAAATTCGGATTCAACCGCACCAGTCGCGCCGCTTCAAGCGCCCTGCAATCCGGGGTAAAGATTCTTCTCGACGGCACGCTGATCCGACGTGATGAAGTGCGGATGCTGGAAGTCGTCGCAGGATCGCTGCGTCAAGCACCCGACACCACCACCGATGTATGGATTCCGCCAACCGAATATGTCGGCAAGCGTCGTGTGACGGGCGAGATTGTCGACAGTAAATGTTTCCTGGGAGTCATGAATCCGGGGGACAAAACGGTACACCGTGCCTGTGCAAGATTGTGTATCCGGGGCGGCATTCCGCCTATGCTTCACCTCGATTCTGCCATCGAAGGCGCCAGTTACATTCTGATCACAGGCGAAGACGGAGAGTCGATTAACGAACAGGTGCTTCCCTTTGTCGCTTCACCCGTCGAGATCACAGGGGAATTGTTTCGAACGGGCGACCTCTACGAACTACGTGTTGCCGCCGGATCGGTCACGCTGCTGGACTGAGCCGCCTTCACTGCTTAGACAAATTCCGGAAGAACTGGATGCCTCCCGACGAGCCTCCGGCCATCAGATCCAGATCGCCGTCACCGTCAATATCAACGAATTCAGGGGTGACCAGCGTCTGAAAACGAATGCCTTCGATGATGCCGGCATCCTCAAACTGCATGACTTCAGGCGTGCCTACGTTCATGAACAATCGCACACCTTCGAGTTCGGTCCCGACGACCAGGTCGAAATCCCCATCCTGATCCAGATCAACCAACACTGGAAAACTCCGGCGACCTACATCGATGTCCTGGTACCTGTCTGAAACAAGGACAAACATGGGCTCGGCAGGTGAACCATCATTTCGATAATAATTCAGGGTTCCGGAGGCTTCTCCGACAAAAAGATCCAGATCGCCGTCGTTATCCAGGTCTGCCAGGGCGGGAGAACTGTTCTGCCCGCGTGTCAGGCTGACGAACTTATCGTCCACAAGAATAAAGTCGGGATGCGTCGATGAACCCACGTTCCTGAAAAATGACAGGTCCCGATTCCATTTCCCCAGTATTACATCCAGATCCCCGTCACCGTCCAGATCGCCGAAAGCCGGGTTCTGGTGGTACGTAGACTCAAAATCCATGGCTCCTTTAAAACGAAAGGAAGGCTCGCTCGCTGAGCCGATATTTTCGTATTCGACAATCTCCGAACCCCTCTGATTGTCCGGGCGGATCTTGTTCGCCACAAACATATCCAGATCTCCGTCTCCATCCAGGTCGGCGAACTTGACAATGCTTTCAGCGCCCACGTCGATCATATCCACAAAACGGGTTGTCCTCAGTTCAAACTCGCTCGGACCGGTGTTTTCCATGTAATAAAGATTATCCACCGTCGACCGGATCGCATTAAAAGCGCCCCCCAGAACGCCAAAAAGAACATCCAGGTCTCCATCTCCATCATAATCAATAATTGCCGGAGCATTGTATCCGCTGGTCTCGACAGGGTTGTTTCCGGGCCATGGCTCTGGTTCTCCCCGAAGCGATGGAAGCGTGCACGATCCGAGATTGCGGATAAAAAGTAACCCCGGTTCGAAAAAATCACCCCAGAACAGATCCTGATCGCCGTCGCCGTCCATATCAGCGAATGCAAGGGTGTTCGCACCGTGTTTCGATTGGGCTTCACCGATTATTTCGATGTCCTCGAAATTGTCCTCCACAAAACGGAAAATCGGAACATTGTTCTCATCCATACCGATCGACTCGTACCGCGTAATTGTACCCGTAATTCGCCCGATGAAGAGGTCTATGAGTCCGTCACAGTCGATGTCCACAAGATTCGGAATGTTCTGGCGGTCTGCAAAAAGAGGGGTTCCGTCGGCTACCAGCAACGTATCGACTGCCGACACGAACCGGGCATTTTCCGGCGTTCCCTCGTTGCGTAAATATTGTACGTACGAAAAACGCTGTTCAGCGAGAATGTCCATATCTCCGTCTCCGTCAAGATCCACCATCCGAAACCACTCGCCTATGTTCAGATCCTGATATTTGTCCGTTCGCCACTCGTAGTGTGGCGCACCGGCTGAACCAACGTTCTCGAGGAAAATAATACTCCCCGTCTCTTCCTGAATAAAGAGATCCACATCCCCGTCCGCATCTATATCGTGAAACTGGGGCCGAGGCACATTGAACCCGCCCAGAAACGGCAGTTCGTAAAGTGTCCCATCCTGTTTTATCACATCGAAAGGTTCGACAATCCGCTCATAAACAGCGGAATCGTTCGAATCGGCATTTGCTGCTGAAGTGCCGGAAGATGCACATCCCGCTACGAAAAGCGACCCGACAATAAAAAGAAGAACTGCCCACTCCGGGCTACTCTGGATTCGCGGCGACATGATGTGGGGACTATACCTCCGGTATTTTATTCTACAGGTCGTGTACCGATTCCGGCCGCATGCGCACCGACTTCAAGTACCTTTATGATTTTGTGGGATTTCGTATCAATGACAACCACCGTTCCCGGCATTTCATTGTCTCCGAAATCATGCCGGGGCGAATAGGCGCCCTTCAGATTGTTGTTCGTGACATATAGATACCGCCCGTCTCGCGACAAGGCAGATCCGTGCGGCTGCGACAGACCGTTGCCCTCAATAATGTCAACCACCGACATGGACTGCATATCGACGACCGTTACGGAATTCGCCATCTTATTTCCGATATAGGCAGTCTTACTGTCGGCGGAAATTGACGGGTGCCACGGAGCAGCATTCACATCGATTACTTTTTTCAGAGGTAATTCCGGTGGATTGGAGGCGTCAAAGAAAAAAAGTTTACCGGTCAGTTGTCCGCCGACAATCAACGTTTTCCGATCGGGAGTGATGGCAAACTGGACCAGCGTGTGCGTGGGTCCATCAACCGTGTGAATCGTGCCGTCACCCGTCAAGACGTTTACGGCCATCAGCCTGTTCTCACCGAGGCTGCCGGAATAAACATATTCTCCTTCGGGGTCCAGTATGATGGCATGAGGTCGCGGGTGAAAAACGCTGATCTCCTCGATGGACATATCAGATCTGGAAATCATCCCGATGCTCTGCGGTGGATTTACTGCGGCCATGGATCGTCCCACGAACAGCCGATCGCTATGGGGGTCCAGTGTCATCAGTCCTGGCACGCTGAACTCCGCAGAACCAACCAACTCGTTCTGCCGATTGAATTTCAGCACTCTGTTCTCCACGATCATCGAGACATACCAGAATGATCCGTCTTTTTCAACCGCAATATGATGCGGTTTGGCGTTCGCCGAAAAACCCAGCTTCTGCAGATCTACTGTTCGCACCACGTTGTTCGACCCGGTGTCGATCACATACACGGTCGCTTCAGCCTGATTCGCCACGTAGACGAGATCTTCCGAATCGGCACCGGCTATTTCTCCATCAGGACCCGCAGCGCCCGAGTTGATCCAGTCTTTGATCCGGGCTATCTCCGAGTCCGTAACCGCGGCTGTATTGGGCGTCGTAGGATGAGGTGCCCCCTTCAGTTTTTCGATCATCTCAACAAGCACACTGTTGTCTGCATCGAAAGGGATTACCGCTTCTCCGTATTCTGACCCCGCCAGAACGTGCTGCCAAGTATCAAGACCGAGATGGGCAGAAGCCTGTGCGGATCCGTTATGACAGCCTGCACATTTGGTATCCAAAATGGGCTGTACATATGTTGAATAAACGCTGTCGTTATCGTCACCGGGCGATCGGGTCTGAGCGCAAGCTGTGAACGATGTCAAGGCAATCAGTGCAGCGGCAAGAGCCGGGAATCGTTTCATGACCGTGTCTCCATTCAAAATGGTTGGAAATATTCGGGATTCAATGATGATATGAAAGAAGAGTGGATCTCGCGAACGGTTTCACGAGATCCACATCCCCCATTGAAATATTCAGACAGGCTCAGATATCTACTTCGCGACGTTTCAGAATGAAAAGTCCCTCCTTTCCGCTCGTGACAATCAGATTGCCGCTTTCGAAATATGGATAGTTACTCCACGATCCGCCCATCGCAGCAGAGTTATCGCCCGATGGAACGGTGTCAAAATAACCCACTTCCACAGGATTGACCGGATCCTGGATATCCAGAATTCGGAGACCGGCCATGTAATTGGACTGGTACATATAGTTGCCTTTGACATACAGGTTGTGATCTGATGCCTCCTGTGAGGACATGAACTCATTGACCAGTTGCGGGTCGTCGAGATCCGTCACGTCCCAGACGAGCGTTCTCGTATGGGTTACCAGACCACTGACTTCGTCCAACTCATCATTCGAGTAGAAGTACTTGTGATCTTCGGTAATCCATCCCTGATGGGCATAACCAACATTGGGATAGGTCGCACTGGACAATGCAATCGGATTTTCTTTATCGGTAACATCAGAAATACTGATCGCTGTTTCGTTTGCACCAAAACAGATTTCTCTGCCCTGGTGTTCCGCGTCAGGACCCGCGTAGGTAATGCACATGGCGTCATGAGAATACCCTGTACCGGCACGGCCCGTCTTGGTATCAGCGAAACACCCGGCAAAAACCGGGTTAAGTGGATCCTGTATGTTGATCATATGAAGTCCTCCGCCACATGTCTCTCCCCCTCCGCGAGCACCTACGGCATAGGCAAAACCAGTTGATTCGTTGATCACAATATTATGTGCCGAATGGATACCATCGTAGTGGGCATCCTCTTCAAATACGACCGGCGCATTCTCCACGTTGCGTAACTTAGTCAGGTCGAATATCTGCATTCCATGCGATTCTGCTCCATCTGCTACAATAAACGCATAATCTTTATATACTTTGACATCACGCCAGACGCTGGTCGGAGATCCTTCTGTGCGAATCAGTTCACCAAGGTAAACCGGGTTCTGAGCATCCGAAATATCCACAAACGCCAACGCATCCTGCCGGCCAACGAGGGCATATTCATTACCCGTTACCGGGTCGGTCCATCCCCACACATCGTTTACGTCGATACCCCGGGGAGCTCCCAGGTCCTTCACAGACAAAAACGACACGAGATCAATTGCATCGCATGAGAACCTTGCGGAAGAACCATCATCACATGGAGTCTGTCCACCGGTAATCGAATCATACCCCTCCATATCCCCTTCGATTTTTGCAGTTGCAGCCCACGCGGACCCGCCGTTTTCAAAGATCATTGCTGCACCCGCCCCTGAGGATGCTCCCGGCATACCGACCACGGCAACACCATTGCCTGCGGCCAGCGTACCTGCAAATCGGGCACCTCTGGCGGCTTCTTCAGAAGTTATTTTCGTCGAACTGGTCCAGTTTCCATCATCGTCCCGGGAGATCGCGTAAATCGCACCGCTGAAACGGTTAGCGACAGGGGCGCCCACCCAGACATCTCGTCCTGCAAACGCAATGGAAGATCCGAATCGCATATTGGGAGATGCGTCAAAAGGCATCAGCGTACCCGTCTGACCCCAGTCTCCATCATCATCCTGCTCGAACGTAAAAACAGCTCCCGTAGATCGATTGTACCGAGGGGCGCTGATCAATACGATCCCCTGATTAGCCGCAATTACAGACCCGAATCGGTTGTTTCTTTTCAAACCGAATGCATGGAGTTGATCGACCTCGGTCCAGGAATCTCCGTCGTGAAAGAACAGGTAGACGACTCCTTCGCGTTTTCTTTTGCCAATGGCTCCAACAAACAGAAAGTCTCCGTCAATGGCCACCGAAGTACCAAACACGTCATCCGATGTGCTGTCGGAAGCAACCAGGATCGCCTCTTCAGACCACGCGCCCGCGGCATCCCGCGAAAAAACGTACACGGCGCCGGCCTTGCTGAATTTAGCAGAAGCGCCGAGCAACAGCGTGTTGTTCTGCAGCGCCATCGCGCTGCCAAAAGCGTCTCCTTCTTCCAGAGAATCTGATACCAGTCGACCAGACTGCATCCAGTCTCCGGACGCGGATTTCGTGAACACGTAAACGACACCTTTTCCGTCATTCTGATTTGGAGCCGATACCAGGAGAGTCGACCCGTCAAGAACCATGGCCGATCCAAATCCGTCTCCCTCAACGGCATCACTCGCCATCAAACGCGAAGATTCTTTCCATTCGCCGTCATCTGATTTCGTGAACAGGTACACAATTCCGGAGGTCATCGTGTTGCCTCCTTCACCTACCAGGACAGTATCTCCGTCTACGGCGACCGCAGACGAGAAAGCCGCTGCTGCAGGAAAATCGTTACCGTAATAACGATTGGTTTGAGCGAATGTGGACAGCGGTACAAGAATCAAAATCACAACACACGTGTGAATAAAAAATAACAGTGTTCGTCTCATATCACAGAGTATATGTTTTCGTTTCAGCCTGATCTGGTCGACCAAACCGACGTACGTCGGAGTCAACACGAAGATGCGCCCGACTGCCTTAATAAAAAGAATATTGACCGACTGAAACAATTCTGAACATTAAACTCACACTCTCTTCGAAATCAACACCCCTATCTTCCCTTTTCCTCAAAGGACGGAGCGTTATCGAACGCATGATTTTTCTAATTCGAACAGTGTTTTCATGATTCTTGTTACAGGATCACTCGGTCAGATTGGAGTAGACCTTATCCGGGAACTGGTTCTAATTCACGGTCCGAAAGCCATAGTTGCCACTGATCTTCGCGAGCCTGCCTCGAGCGAATCAAACGGCGTCACGTTCAAATTACTGGATGTGACCGATGCAGATGCTCTGAATCAGTTGTTCGATGACAACGCCTTCGACACCGTATATCATCTTGCGGGCATCCTTTCGGCCACAGGAGAGGAAGACCCGGACCTGTGCTGGAAAGTGAATATTGAAGGACTCGAGAATGTACTCAAATCTGCCCGTGAAAGATCGATTCGGGTATTCTGGCCAAGTTCCATCGCCGTATTCGGCTCCAGTACGGAGAAATCCATGACGCGCCAGTCGGCGCGCACAGATCCGTATACCATGTATGGCGTGACAAAAACCGCCGGCGAATTGTTGTGCCGATATTATGCCCGGAAGTTTGCCGTTGATGTTCGAAGTCTTCGATTTCCGGGAGTTATCAGTTACGCGGCGCCGCCAGGTGGTGGGACAACCGATTATGCCGTTGAAATGTTTTTTGGTGCCCTGCAGCATGGTTCATACGAATGTTTCGTTTCCGAGGACACGAGACTTCCCATGATGTACATACCCGACGCAGTAAAGTCTGTCCTGGAACTTATGCAGGTCGATCCGGCTGATATTTCAATACGAACGAGTTATAATGTTACGGCCTTCAGTTTTTCGGCTCAAGAGCTGGCGTCGGCGATAACGAAGCACATTCCGGAATTTCGCTGCACGTACACACCCGATTCCCGTCAGATAATCGCCGACTCGTGGCCGCGCAGTATCGACGACAGCACGGCCCGAAAAGATTGGGGATGGAAACCGGAATTTAATCTGGAAGGCATGGTAAGCGACATGTTGAAACATATTTCAGCAATCCGGAAGCACGAGTCGAGCCAGGAATCACTCTAAACTTATTTCTTGCCGAAATCATGTACAGCTCTGTTTCAAAGCAGTTCGGGGACATTCTCAGCGAAATTCGAGATGCCGGCCTCTACAAACAGGAACGCATAATAACTTCCGGGCAGGCAGCCGAAATCCAGGTAGAGGGCGGTCTGGAGGTTATCAATTTTTGCGCGAATAACTATCTCGGACTTGCCAATCATCCCGACCTGATAAAAGCTGCTCAGACAGGTGTAGAACGTTACGGTTTCGGACTTTCTTCCGTTCGATTCATCTGCGGGACACAGACGATTCACAAGGAACTGGAAAGCCGTATTTCGGAATTCCTCCAGATGGAGGATACCATATTGTATACGTCGTGTTTTGACGCAAACGGGGGTTTATTCGAAACGATTCTGGACGCCGAATGTACTGTTATTTCGGACAGTCTGAATCACGCAAGCATCATAGACGGCATCAGGTTGTGTAAAGCGCAGCGCCTCAGGTACACCCACAACGACATGGCAGATCTGGAGCGATGCCTGAAGGATAGTGCTTCTGCAAAGCGCCGCATGATCGCCACAGACGGTGTCTTCAGCATGGATGGCGACGTAGCACTCCTTACGGAAATTTGTGACCTGGCCGACAAGTATGAAGCCATGGTGATGGTCGACGACAGTCACGCAACAGGTTTTTTCGGCCCGTCAGGGCGGGGAGCAATAGACCACTGCGGGGTCATGGGTCGGGTTGACATCGTAACCAGTACGCTTGGGAAAGCGCTGGGAGGTGCATCCGGCGGCTTCACTTCGGGCCGAAAAGAAATCATAGAATTACTGCGCCAACGATCCCGACCCTACCTGTTTTCTAATTCCGTGGCACCGGTGATCGCATATACCAGTATTACGGTGCTGCAGATGCTTTCTGAATCCAACGTGCTCAGGGACAAACTCGAAGAGAGTACGCTGTATTTCCGTAAGCGCTTGGAAAAGGCCGGATTTGATATCAGGCCGGGCGTCCACCCGATCGTACCGATCATGCTTTACGAAGCGAAACTCTCGGCCGCGATTGCCGACGATATGCTGCGCGAAGGTATTTATGTGATCGGTTTCAGTTTTCCGGTCGTGCCTCGCGACGAGGCCCGGATCCGGGTACAGATCAGTGCGGCCCACACGCGCCAACATCTTGATCAATGCATTGACGCTTTTACCCGGGTCGGCAAGAAACATGGTGTGATTTAGAGGGTCGTGTGATTTAGAGGGTCGGATTTTTCTCTTCGAAAAGAATCGAAAACTCCCTGGAAGAAGTGAAGGCGGATCGCGCAGATGCGCAACCCGCCCCGATCTCACTTCTACCTCATCGTGCCTTTCGGCACACCGACAGCCCTCAACTTCTGTCGGCGAGGAACTTGCCCCGGAGGTTCGTGAAGAGGCGTCGTTGAGGTGAACTCTTCGAGGGCATATTGTGATCATCCCGGGAAGCCTTCTTATCCATGAACCGGATCGATTTAGAAAGCCGGGACGCTTCAAGCAGTGAGTACGGATCCTTCCATGATTTTCGCGTGAGGTAAGAGAATATTTTCGATCTTCACGTTCGGCCTCCTATCTTTTTGAATGTGCTAATTCCTTATTTCCTGCCCCATCCGCTATCCGCTTTATATTCTGTGATTCTCATTCTCAAGCCCGACGTAGACACCAAGTCGCGTGAATACGGTCTTCTGCTCGACTACCTCGAGTCTCTTCCTAATGTTCAATTCCGCACGCATGATGTGCAGGGTTCCGGGCAGCGCCTGACCGAGGTGTACCTGATCGGAGATACCAAATCCCTTTCCCCTGAATCCATGCGACGTCTGCCCACGGTTGACAGAATCGTACGAGTTTCAGAATCGTATCGAGTTCTGGGGCGACACATCAATGACAACAGACCAGCATTTTTCGACTACAACGGCATCCGGTTCAGTCAGAATAACTTTAACGTTTTTGCAGGACTGTGTGCTGTAGACACTTCCGAACATGTTGAACTCATGATGAGCGCCCTGCACGAACACGGTCAACAATGCGCACGCATGGGAGCGTACAAGCCCAGAACCAGCCCGTATTCTTTCCAGGGCCATGGTAAGTCGTGTCTGAATTTCGTCTTCGAACTGGCGGGCAAATATGATATAAAAGTGATCGCCATGGAAGTAACCCACGAGTCGCATGTCGAGGAAATCGACCATGCATTGGAAGAGACGGGGCGCCCGACGGGCGTGATGGTGCAGATCGGAACGCGCAACACGCAAAATTTCGAACTCTTGAAAGCCGTTGGCAGGCAGAACACGTATCCCGTCCTCTTCAAACGGGGATTTGGAATTACGCTGAATGAGTCGCTGAATGCAGCCGAGTATCTGGCGAGTGAAGGTAATCGGAACGTCGTATTTGCCCTCCGTGGCATGAAATCGAGTCATGGTGATCCTCATCGGAATCTGGTCGATTTTGCCCATGTACCGGTCATCAAGAGAAAAACACTGATGCCGGTCTGTGTGGATCCGTCACATTCCGTTGGCTCCAGGGAAGTTGGCCGGGACGGCATTATGGATGTTTTACACGCAACGGCCCAAGGCGTAATTGCGGGCGCAAACATGGTTCTTGTGGATTTTCACCCCGAACCGGAAAAAGCGCTGGTGGACGGGCCGCAGGCGCTTTTACTGAGCGAACTGGGACCATTTCTTGAAGATGTCCA
>JACZYD010000172.1 GCA_022571255.1 Bacteroidota bacterium | reverse complement strand
TTGACAACATCATGAAGTCGTTCCGTATAAAAATGGGTCACATGGAAATCAACTACGGGGATGCCCACTTCCGCCGGAGTGATAACGGAATGACGATTCACAATCCGCTGGTTGGTAACTACATCATGGATGCGTTTACTACCGAGGTTGGCGGCGAGCTTTACTACATGAATAAAGGTGTACTCGCGATGGTGGGGATGACGAACGGGAAACTGAATCAATCCGTGACAAATCCCGGTGCGACGAAACCGTCGATTCTGGGCAAGTTGGGGTACGACACGCAGGTAAACGACGACCTTCGCGTTCGCCTGACCGGATCGTTATATCACACCTCGCAGTCTGCTTCGACACACCTTTACGGGGGGGATCGTTCTGGTTCTCGCTACTACTACGTACTGGAGAACATCGTGTCGTCTTCGTCCAAGCAGTTCACATCGGGTCGTTTTAACCCGGGATTGCGCAACGAACTCACGGCGATCATGATCAATCCATTCGTGAAGTACAAAGGGCTCGAATTCTTCGGCATGTACGAATCCGCGTCGGGTAAAGCGGCCAGCGAGGCGAGTACCCGTCGTTGGACTCAGATTTCCGGAGAGGTCACGTACCGGTTTGGATCAGCAGAAAATATCTACGCCGTAGCAAGGTATACAAAGGCTTACGGGCCTGAATCTGGAAGTCTGAACGATTTGACAATCAACCGCGTGCAGATCGGCGGCGGATGGTTCCTGTCGAGAAATGTGCTCGCCAAAGTGGAATACGTCAATCAGACGTATGACGGATTCGATTCATCCAGCATCTTTTATGACGGGTCATTCGATGGCGTAATGCTCGAAGCTGTCATTTCATTCTGACTGTTCTGCTTCCCGAACTCCCGGCACCGACTTCTTTTGCCCCATTGCAAGTCGGTCCGGTAGAAGTCCGCAAAAAGGGGGAGCCGCTGGGCGGCTCCCCCTTTCGGTCAACAATCACTCGTCGAGCAACTGTCTGAGCCGCCCCGGGAATATCGGAGATTTATTTGTGCGACTACCGCATCAAGAGTGAGCCGAATTACTCACATCTACCACAAACGCGATCCGCGTCTTCGGCTAATCTATGTCACCGGATCGAAATCCTATCCGGTGTTTTGGTTTTTCTTCCTCGGCCAGAAGTTGTCCGAGAATTTTATAGATCGACTGAATCTGAGTGTCCATCTTTTCGATCTTCGTCTTGATTTTGGCGTTGCTTGCAAGAATTTGCCGAAGCATCGTGAAGGTTCTGATGATCTGGATGTTAACCTGTACGGCTCTCTTGCTTCTCAAAACGCTTGAGAGCATGGCGACGCCTTGCTCGGTGAAGGCATAGGGCTTCTTCCGAAGACCCATCTTTACCGCAGAATTGGATATCGCAAATTGCGACTTCCAAAGTGCAAACTCTTCTTGAGACATCTGAAACATAAAATCTTCTGGAAATCGCTCGCGGTTTCTTGATACCTGCTCGTTGAGTCTTCTTGTTTCCACGCGGTAAAGCTCTGCCAGATCTCTGTCGAGCATCACTTTGACACCTCGGAGGAGTAAAACTTTCGAGACGATGCGTTCGTCCGGGATGAGCGAAACGGACGGGTCTGTATTTTTCAAATGCAACGATTATGACACTTTCTAACGGGCGGACATAACCTGAACACGAAAAAGGTGACCTCACTTGATCTGGAATTCTCCGTGTTCGGCAGAGTATCTGTACTTGGGATTGGCAGGGTGGGATTTTGCCTCCCTTCGGGTCGGCAAGAGCCCTGATTGGGGGAGGCCTGCAGGACAATGGAGCTGACCCGCAACGATGATGATTGGTTTTAGAATCGCGTCTTTTCGGTCAACAATCACTCGTCGAGTAACTTTCCCATCACTTCCAGGTCTGTCGTGGGCAACTTGCATACGTAGTGCTCACACACATAGGCCGTTGCTTTACCCTGGAGAGGGCGAACATTTCGGATGAACGCGAGTCGTTCCCCCAGAAACTGCTGACCCTCTGCGCCGTCGGCCAGAAGCAGGACGCGATTCGGCAGGAAATGACGATGGGCTTCCTGCAGCATGCGCTGTGTATCCGGGGCTCCCGGCTCGCCGGCGATCACGATTTGTTTTGTGGTATTCTTTGCGAAATCGTACGCTGTCATCATCTGCGGCGCGGAGGAGGGGTTACTCGAGAGTCGGGTCGAGAACGCGCTCATCGTAGCTGAGCCTTTCTTTCGCCAATCGTCGTTGTCTGTCATTTCCGCTAGCCGAAACAGGTTGAGCGCAGCAACGGAATTTCCCGAAGGCTCGGCCATATCAACCCACGATTTAGTTCTGAGCACGTGTAAGGCATCGTTTTGAGGTGCATCGTAGAATCCTCCCCCTTCGTCGTCCCAGAAAATATTCAATTGGCTTTCGGTCAGACCGATCGCCCTTCGAAGCCAGTTGATCTCGCCCGTTGACTCGTAGAGATCAATCAGGCCCTGGGCGAGAAATGCGTAGTCGTCCAGCTGGGCGGGAAGACCGGCTTCTCCATCGCGAAAACGCCGAAGTAACGTACGCCCGTCTTGTTCGTACAACGAGGCCTCGATAAAGGACGCAGCCTTGGTGGCGGCCGCCAGATATCGGTCTTCCCTCAGCACCTGATACGCCCTGGACAGGGCGCTGATCATGAGCCCGTTCCAAGAGGTGACGACCTTGTCGTCCTGCTGCGGCCGCGGACGCTTCGATCGCTCGCGGAAAAGTTGCTCTCGGGTTTTGAGGAGTATCTGCTCGATTTGTGCCCGGTCGATGGACAGCTCCGCGGACAACTGTTCTATGCTGCGAGCCTTGAACAGAATATTCTTGCCCGTGAACTCATTCTGTGGATCATTTTTAACGTTGCCGCCCGCCGATACGCCAAAGCGGTCTTTAAAGATTGCCGCGGACTCCGGGTCGAGCAGGTCGTCGATCTCGGCGCGGGTCCACACGTAGTAGGCTCCTTCGCCGTGCTCGTCGGGATTGTCGGGCAAGGGACTATCAGCATCCTCGGCAGAATAGAAACCGCCTTCGGGCGAAGTCATGTCACGCAGCACGTAATCGAGGATTTCGCGAGCCACCGTGGCAAAAATCGAATCCTTCGTGAGCTGGAATGCGTCCACGTAAACTGAAGCAAGTTGGGCTTGGTCGTAGAGCATTTTTTCAAAATGAGGCACATGCCATTCTCGATCGGTCGAATAACGGTGAAAGCCACCGCCAATCTGATCATACATGCCTCCTCTGGCCATGGCGCCAAGCGTGTTCGTAGCCATCTCAAGTGCTGATTCATCCCCGTTGAAATGGGAATAGCGAAGCAGGTAAGAAGCGGTCACAGGTCGAGGAAACTTGGGTGCCTGGCCGAATCCGCCATAGCGGGCATCGTAGCCGGCGGCAATCTGTGCCAATGCCCGGGTGTCCAGATCCGCCGGCAAGCCCTCTGTGGAAGAAGTCTGAGCAATTTGCGCCTGCAGCGAGGCTGTGATTTGCTCGGCGAGGTCCAGGAGGTTGTCCTGATCGTTTGCCCAGGTGTTGCCAATCGACGTGAGGATATCCACGAAACCCGGTCGCCCGTATTTTGACTCAACAGGAAAATAAGTGCCCGCGTAAAACGGCTTCAGATCGTGTGTGAGAAAGACAGACATTGGCCATCCGCCACTACCGGTCATGGCCTGCGTGGCCATCATGTAGATGGTGTCGATGTCCGGCCTTTCCTCGCGGTCAATCTTGATGCTGACCACATTCTCGTTCATGATCGCGGCTACTCGTTCGTTCTCGAAAGACTCCCGCTCCATAACATGACACCAGTGACACGTGGAATAACCGATCGACAGGAATATCGGCTTGTTTCGTCTGCGTGCCTCTGCGAAGGCCTCTTCGCCCCACGGAAACCAATCGACTGGATTGAACGCGTGCTGGAGCAGATACGGACTTTTCTCGTTGATGAGTCTGTTCGGTGTCTTGCCTTCTTTCACTTTTCGACTGATGTAGGATTCAACGGTGTGGCGCTGATTGAGTGAATCGGAGGCGGCGCTGGTATTGGAAACGGCCTCATCGGGACTGGAACGGCCGGGCAAACGTTGAGTTGCGACGAAGGCGGGATCACGGGCGGGCGCCACAGGCCCGGAGCGCTCGGGAAGCCAGTCTGGTGCGATAAAGATGGCCAACACCGCTATCAGAGCTACCCCGAGCAGTATCAGACTGGCTGGAAGAGGTCTCAGAAGTTTCTTGATTGCCATCTCGGTCGGCCTGTTGCAGGTTCGTCAGCGGGGGAATTCGGTGTTTCCTCAGCCTGTAACATCGCCCATTTTGCATCGTTCCGGCACTCGATTCAGAGATCACGGCTTGCGTGGCCGCGCCTCTCTCACCAAGCGTCCACCTTTGGGGTTCAGGTCAAACTTCGCGAAATAAGATTTTATGGCGTCCGCGAGATCGGGGGAAATCCCTGAGGGTATCTACCGTATAACGTGGGATGGATCGAATGCAGCTGGAGGCCGCGCTGCGAGTGGGATGTATCTTGTTAAGGATGACTTGCGGAGGATTCGTTAAAACATCTAAGCTGTTGCTGATCAAGTGACCGAAGTCAATCCTAGTGTCAGCAACGGGTTACTTTTGACCCACCCGCACCGGTTTAGAATTGACCCACCCTGGCATGGTGTTCATTAATCTGGTTCAACCAGAAAAGTGAATGCCGCATGCTAAGAAGTAGAACCGTGAACA
>JACZYD010000171.1 GCA_022571255.1 Bacteroidota bacterium | reverse complement strand
ACGACCGAATCCACATCGAAATGCCCGTTTACAGGCATGGTGAATGAGCAGATGGAAAAACAGGCCGAGTCAGAGGGACCGGTCTGGACACCGGAAGCCGAAGCGCGTATGGCTCAGATTCCGTCCTTTATCCGTCCGATGGTTCAGAAAGGCATCGAGGAACACGCTCGGTCCAATAAGTGTCCAATCATTGACGAGGCTTTGATCGACAGCGTACGCAATAGTATGGGTATGCAGATGTCATCCGATAAGCCGGGCACCTGAATCAGTGTTAACTGGCCCTGATCTCTTTTCGAACCCTCTCCAGGCGTTTTTTTCCGTCGTACATGTCGGGTTCCATAAGGGCGATCAGGTTACCCGCGTCGCGAACGATGCCATTCCATGTGTCTTTGATTGGAAATGAGTTTGACGTTCTGTCGTCCGGACGAAGTCGATCGATTCTCAGCTCCAGAAATCGATTGAATCGTTCCAGCCAATCGAACTCTTCTTCGCTGAATGATTCCAGGAAGAGCGCCGCCTCCGCCTCGTTCCGATCTCCCTTTAGGCCATCCATATATCGCAGACCCGGCGTGTAGACATGATCGAGCCAGAACTCGAGCAGACCATAGGCCAGTCTTTCTCGCGGTGTATCGTTGCGTTTCAGAAACACAATGTCACTCAGATGTATAAGTGCGAGTGCGTTCAGAACACGATCGCGAATAACGGCTTCCGGGTTCTGTTCGGAATCGTTTTTTTTGGAATGGTTTATTTCAGAATCGTGTTTCAGTAAATCGTACATTCTGCGGTCGCGAGACTCTTGATCGTCAGGTCCAAGAAAGAGGAAATGGGAGTAAACCACAAGAATATAGCCAGATCTCTGTCGGAAAGGCTTCTGTCACGGCTCCAGTACACAAGCGCATTGCTCGTTTTTCTCACTGGATCGGGATTGGCCCTGGTATGGACAGGATGCGGATCCGGCGATTCTGGTGATTCAAATTCCGCTCTTATCGTGCGGCCAGTGCTCAGCGAACCCGAAATTCCGTTTCTGAATCTCCGCGATAATGTAGCGTTCGTGGGCGACGATGCTTGTTTCGGATGCCACGAGGAGCAGTACCGGGGCTTCAAGAAACACGGTATGGCCAATGCCCTGTATAAGCTCACGAGCGACAACGAAATCGAATCGTTTGACGGCACTGTAGTATTTGACACCACACTCGGTTATTACTACAGAGCCTATAAAGAGGGCGGTCGGTATTTCCAGGAAGAATTCCGACTCGATGAGGCGGGCGAAAAAACGCACAGTCAGATTCGAGAAATGCAGATCATAATGGGAAGCGGCATTTCGGCGCGGTCATATTTTCTGCTGAACAACGGTTGGTTTTATGAGCTCCCGATAAGTTGGTACACACAAGGAGAGAAATGGGATTTCAGCCCGGGATATCGGAAAGGAAATAAACGATTCAACCGCAAAATTGCCACGCGTTGTGTGGTCTGCCACGATGCTTATCCGGACGAAGTCCCGTTTACGGACGGCAAATACGAACATATTCCCTTCGGGATAACGTGTGAACGTTGCCATGGGCCCGGAGAATTACATATCGATGAAAGACTCGCCGTACCCGAACCCGATTCGATCGATCTGACGATCATCAACCCGGCGCACCTTTCGCTTGCGCGAAGACTGGATGTATGCCAGCAGTGCCACATGAACTCGACCGTCTCGTTACTGCGCGAGGGGCGAACAGCCTATGATTTCAGGCCCTCGCAGGACCTCGGGGAATACATAGCGTTGTTCAGTCTGGACAAACCGGCATCGAACACGAGCATCGGACTGACATCGCACGTGGGTCGCATGAAAAAAAGTGCCTGTTATCTCGAGTCGATGAACACGCCACGGCCGCTCGAATGCGCAACCTGTCATGATCCGCATTCCAGCTTCAGAGACAGCGGCCCCGAATATTTTAACAATACTTGTCTGACCTGCCATTCCCAGGAGTCTCTCGAATTGCGTCTTGTTTCATCGGACAATCTTGCAGATCATCGACCCGACGCGAACTGTATCGAATGTCATATGCCGAAAGCGGATCTCGCGCGCGTCGCCCACTCGGCGTTCACCGATCATTGGGTACGTGTCGTCAAGGAGGAGGACTTCGCAACTCCGATAACGACGCACGATCCGACCCTGCTGAAGCCTCTGTTCGAGGCAGACAAAACCGAGGAGCCGAATGTGTACGCAGGGATGGCTTATATCGTGCGTGGGCGGCAGATGCGGCTGGTCGATTTCCTTCAAAAAGGCATCGATATTCTGGAGCCTCTATTGGAGGCGGGGGACGGATACGATGAAGCGGAAATGATGCTCGCGATCGGTTATATCCAGCTTGGTGAGCCCGAAAAGGCAGTGCGGTGGATGGAAAGTTCGGTCAGTAAAAATCCTGATATTCCGGAACGGCTCAACGCGCTGGCGCAGGTCTATGAGTCGACCGATAGAGACCCGTCAAAAATTGCTCGGTTGTACCAGCGGGCTCTGGCAATTCAACCCGCAAGGGCAGACATCCGAGTCAATTACGGTCGATTCATGGATGCCGGAGGAGATGCGGATGGTGCGAAAAAGCAATACCGGCTGGCCATCGAGGAAGAGGAGTGGCTGGAGACGGCCTATTTTAATCTGGCGACTGCACTTATGAGATCAGGTGATCTTGAAGAGGCGGAAGAGAATTTTGACAGTGCAATTGGACTGAATCCGTTGAATCCGGAGTCCTGGAGTAATCTGGGAATTTTATTTGCGAGCCAGGGCCGCATGGAAGCCGCGCGTGAAGCGTTCGTCGCAGGGGTTGGTGCCGATCCCACGAGTCCCGTTGCACTTTCAAATCTTGGTACGCACCATCTTGCCGCAAACGAGACCTACGACGCCATTCAATATCTTGAGCGTGCGGTCCGGGAAGATCCCACGTATGTGGACGCGGCCGCAAATCTCGCGCTGGCCTATTTCCGCGACGAGCAATATGTGAAGGCCCGCGTCCAAGCAGAAAAGGTGCTGACGCTGGATGCGGATAATGCACTGGCGAAACAGGTTCTGGGAGCTATATAGAATCGGCTGACGACCGGCCTCGTTTCAAGACGAGGAGCGCTAAAGCCGGTTAACAGGCGCTAATTTGAAAAGAGCCGCGGGCCGTCATCGGTAATGACTTCGAGATCCTGGAGCGCGAACCAGGATTCACTCTCTTCCCCCGAGCTGTTCCTGTATGGTGTCTCGGGGTCGTCCGTCTTGATGTCCACCACATAGGCCAGGTCCTTCTTCATTCCTTCGGCAACCTCGACTCCCCGGGCAACGTCTGCAACACGGCCTTCGACCATCCCGACAGAGATTCCCTGACGGTTATAAAGATGAACACGTACGCGTTTTCCGATGAAATCGTACATGGTGCTATGGGATCTGAATCGTTGGCTGATTGGAGATTTTGTGGCGGTCCAAGATAGTCAATGTGTATCAATAGGTAGAATCGAACCGGTAAATACAAATTACGCGAGGACCAACACATGGATTCAGATCTATGATTTGCGGACAGAGTACCGTGCGGATCGAACAACGGGCGGCCTTCGTGACATGCAGACCGATGAAATGTGGTCGGAAAATATGTGGCCAGCGTGATATGTGGACCCGTGATATGTGTCGGGATGATATGTGGCCAACCGGATAAATCCTCCCGCTCCGTTTGCAATAAATCTTTGCGACTATTACACTTCTACGAATGAACGTACCGGCGCGATTCTGAACTGAGCTTTCGCCCGGTCCATAGAAGACCTGTTATTCCGTCGGCTACTTAATAATTGCATTTGAGTTTTTTTAGACGTAAAAAGGGGTGGGGAGTGGAGATCTCGGACTCAAGTACTGGATTTAGATCATTGTTCCAGGGCGTCAGAGAAATCCTGTTTTCAGGAGCGCCTATCTAATTGAGACCCGCTCCCCATTTTTTATTGTTTGCCGCGGAATAACCCGCTTATGGCCACCAAAGTCAATAGGCCGTAGTTTTTCATGGCGGGTAGCGTGCCCTCCAATTCCTTGATGTATCAGCCGATCATGTCTGCTCCCACTGCGAGAGTATTCTGATTTCGGTTACAGCCAGCAGCTGTACCCTACACGCTTTGAGGATCTACACTGCCTGTTTGAGGCAGCGATCTGGTTCGTTGTGCCAGGCGTCCTAGAATTATTCCCGTTCTCACCGGTGTCCATTCAAAGGATTGGTTCCGCATGGTTGCGATCCCGTTATCATACTGGTTTCGCCGGTAAGTCAGCAGCATTGATGCTCAAGCTTGAGCAATCAAGTTCATTAAATAAAGTGAAGGCCATGAACAATATCAAGCGCATGCTGCGGGTCGGCTGCACGGGCTACGGCTTCGGTGGCTCATCGCAATCTACCTCGCCTCCGCCCTGCTGGACGATGGGGCCGCCGTGCGCTTCGGCATTCATGTGCCACGCCGGTCGTTTCGCTTGATGGTAGTTGTGTGCCGGTCTTGACGTTGCGCCCCGCGTGGGGTAGACTGAAGCCGCGCCGCGGGCCCTCGCCGCAGATCCGCCAGCCGTTAATTTGCTCTGGGATCGAATAGCAGTGAATTTCGTTTAGGTAGCAATAAATCCTTTCCGTAAGTGAATTATGACGCGTTCTGCCGAAATAGTATTACGTGATGCCCTGACTCTCAGCGATCAAGATCGGGCTGCAATCGCGGGTCTTCTTATCGATAGTCTCGAGTC
>JACZYD010000170.1 GCA_022571255.1 Bacteroidota bacterium | reverse complement strand
CAATCTCTGAGCCCGGTAAAAGCCGAGATTGTGATTCCGGTCGGGCTGGTTGACGAGGTACCCCGGATATAATCTGACTGCCCGTGGCGGGCATAATCGTAGCAGGTCGTGCACAATCTTGCGACATCACGTAAATTGAGCGCTTCGAATTTAGCACAACGAATCACAGACCCTCCTCATCATGCCGGTTTCGACCCGGAATTCTCGCATCATTTACGACGCGCTCAAGGCAGAGGGCATTCGGCTCGTGTCGGCTCTGCCAGAAACCTGGCTGGTTCATCTGGTCGGAATGGCCGATGACGATCCGGAAATGACGCTGGTTCGGTTGGCTAAAGAAGAAGAAGGTGTTGGAATCTCAGCCGGAGCGTATCTGGCCGGAACCAGATCAGCGATGTTAATGCAAAATCACGGATTTCTGGCCAGTATCAACGCAATTGTGTCTCTGACACAGCTTTATCGGGTACCGCTTCTTATGCTCATCAGCTACCGGGGCGAATTCGGCGAATCCCACCCGTGGCAAACCGAAGGAGGTGGCGTAACCATTCCCGTTCTTGATGCGCTCGCCATTCCGTGGAAGAAGCTTGAGTCCCCTGATGAAGTACAAAAAACTGTCAGGGACGCCCTTACACTGTCGTATGCCAATCTCAGACCTGTCGCTCTCTTGTTATGCCGCGATCTGATGTGGGAGGAGACCAGTCAGCGATCATGACAAGACTTGAGGCCATCGAAGACATTTATCCGTCGATTGCCGACCATGTGGTCGTGACCATCATGGGAGCTACGGCGGCGGAATTATATGCCTGCGGTCACAGGCCGAATTTCTTCTACCTGGAACACGCCATGGGCCTGGCCTCTTCGATGGGACTCGGAATCGCCCTGGCACGCCCGGACTTAAAAGTGATTGTGCTTGACGGTGATGGCTCCGTCCTGATGAATATGGGCGGGCTCACGACTATGGCGCGATCAGACCCTCCCAACCTTGTGCACGTTGTTTTTGACAACGAGGTACTGCTCTCGGTGGGTGTCAGTTTTACAACCGCTACGGCCGGGCCGGCAGATATCGAGGGAATCGCTCGTGAGTCGGGTATTCGTCGAACAGCAACCTGCCGTGATCCTCGCGAATTGCGGAGGTTGGTCGACGAGGCATTGCTGGCCGACGAACTCTCTACCATTGTCGCGAAAGTAGATCCGGTTGGTCCAGACAGTTATTTCATCGATCCTCACATGCTGGAAAACAGGTTCGAATTTGAACGCGTTTTACGTAAAATGGGCCGAAGCGCGGGCGGTGACAGCGAGGCTGACGGCAATGGCAGCAGCAATCGTGATGGCAATGGCAGCAGCAATACCGATGGCGAAGTCGATCGCGAAATCAATACTATTGGAGATTGGAATGAGTGATCTACTGTCAGACCTTGTATCCGCATTGAGAGACGGCTCGCTCAGGATTGTCGATTTGACGCAACCACTTGGTCCCGATACACCCGTCATCGGCCTTCCTCCTCCATATGCAAACTCACCCGGCGTCTCGATTGAAAATATATCGCGGTTTGACGACGACGGTCCGGCCTGGTACTGGAACGTTTTGTCTTTTGGAGAGCATACAGGAACGCACTTTGATGCACCCGGGCACTGGATTACAGGCCGAGATCTCCCTCGTAACACATGCGATACGATTGCGCCGGAACGCTTTGTCGGACCCGCGTGTGTCATTGACGTTTCAACGGAGGTCGCCGCAAATCCCGATTTCCTGTTGACTCCCGACCACATCGAACAATGGGAAAAGGAGCACGGACGAATTCCGGCAGGTGCCTGGGTACTGCTCCGTACGGACTGGAGTCACCGCGAAGGCGCGGACGCGTTTCTGAACGTGAGCGATGACGGCCCGCACAGCCCGGGATTCAGTCCACAGGCCAGTTCGCTTCTCGCCCTTGACCGGAACATCACGGGCGTGGGCGTCGAAACGGTCGGAACCGATGCAGGACAGGCGGGTGGTTTCGATCCTCCTTTTTCGAACCACAGTATCATGCACGGCGCGGGCAAACTTGGACTTGCCAGCCTTTGTAACCTGGATCAACTTCCTGCGAACGGCGCAGTCGTAATTGCCGCCCCGCTGAAAATTGTTGACGGCAGCGGAAGCCCGCTCCGGGTGCTGGCGATAATTTCCACCGCGTGAGAGTTGCAAAAAGCAATCTGGCTCATCATAATATCCAAGTCCAATCCAATTAACGGCCTTACATTACAGCATTCTTCGGGAATAGCATGAATAGAAAGCATTCGAACGTCTGTCCCATTACCTGATAAAATAATCCATGAGTTCACGAAATCTCTTCCTCTGCGCCCTCGGCTCTCTTCTGGTACTCATGGCGCAACCCGCTCCGCTCGCCGGACAGGATCGCGCCGGGCAGAACCTGGCCGATGTACCCGGTTATTTGCAGCCGTCCATCGCTACCGGTCACCGGGCAATCCGCCGCGACATTCCGCTCACCAATGCGATTCGCAGCGCCATGGATCAGGGCACACGCGACTTCACCGGCAAACCCGGTCCCAATTACTGGCAGCTTCAGACCGATTACACGATAGAAGTTCGCCTTGATCCGCAGACACAGATTCTTTCCGGAAGCGAAACCATCATAGTTCACAATAACAGCGGTGATGAACTGACTCAGATCCTGCTTCATCTGGATCACAACATTTTTCGTGGCCTGGTGCCTCGCGGCTCATCCGTCCCCGCTGAAAATACGGAAGGCATGGTGATTACGAGTCTACGAGTAAACGGTGAGTCCGTTGATCTTTACGCCCGATCACCTCGTCTTCAACGTAGACGTGACCAACCGGCACCTGCAGTAAAACCCGCTCTCAGCGTCTCCGGGCTCGATCAGACCGTCGCTCACATCACGCTCTCCGAGCCCGTTCCTGCCAAAAGTATCGTAACCCTCGAAATTGAATGGAACACAAAACTTCCGGGTGGACCCAACGGCCAGGCCCACCGAATGACCCAGCGCTGGGGCAATACGCTTTTTCAGCCGACCCAGTGGTTTCCACGAATTGGCAAATACGATGATCTCCGCGGCTGGGAAACCAATGTCTATCTGGGGCCGGCCGAGTTTTACAACAATTTCGGTCGGTTTGACGTGAAAATTGACGTACCCGGCGGATGGATCGTAAGCGGCACCGGTGTTCTTCAGAACCCCGAGGAAGTGCTCACCGCCGATGCGCGCGCGCAGCTCGCTAAAGTGCTCGATTCAAACGAGACAATAACGATAGTCGGCGAAGATGTGACCGGACCGGGAAATGCCACGGCTCCAGGCAAAAACCTCACGTGGCATTTCATAGCAGAAAATGTAAATGATTTCGCATGGGCGACGGCGGAAAAATTTGTATGGAAAGCCAGCCGGGCTACGATTCCGGGTAAGGGTCCCATCCCTATCCATATGCTGTATACACCGGAACGAGCACATCTTTTCGAAAATGCGATCGCCCTGACGCGTCACGCACTTGAGTTCTATTCGGAGTTGTGGGCACCATACCCGTTCCCTCAGTTGACTTTGCAAGACGGACCGAGCGCCGGGATGGAATACCCGATGGTGATCAATTCGAATCAGGGGGCCGCTGACCATGAAGCGGCTCACCAGTGGTGGCCGATGATGCTCGGGATTAACGAAACGCGTTATGGTTGGATGGATGAAGGATTCAACACGTACATGAACATCCTGTCGAGGGCGGATCGCGACGGCGAAAAAGCCGACCTTACTGGCCGAGGGCAATCATACGGGCGAATCAGCGGCAATGAAGACGAACCCATGATGATGTGGAGCGCTAATTACGCCGGCGATCTTTACGGATTTCAGACCTATCAGAAGGCGCCTCTCATGCTCGCGATGCTTGGCGGTATCGTCGGGGACGCAGCGGTCCAAGAGGCCATGAGTAACTATACGAAAACGTGGGCCTTCAAACATCCTTCTCCATGGGACTTTGTGTTTCTCATGAGCAACGAACTCGAAATGGACCTGGGATGGTTCTGGTACTACTGGCTTTGGACCACAGAGACGGTCGACGGATCGATCGAAAGCGTCGTGTCAAGCAACGGCGAAACAGTCGTCAGAATCCGCCAGGATGGTCAGATGCCCTCACCCATCGTGCTGGAAATTCATCTGGCCGAGGCCGGACCCCTGATACCTTCCGTTCCGGGAGCATCCATGATTGACGAACAAACGGTAATAGTCCGGTGGCCGGTCGATGTCTGGTTCGACGGAAATCGTACGTTTGACGCGAAACTTACTCTTGGAAAGCGAGAGATCGAAAAAATCATACTCGATCCCGAAGGACGATTCCCGGACAGCAATCCGGCCGACAACGTCTGGGAGCGGTAACAACGCAATCGATAGCATACGCATGGAAAATCGAAGGCGGATCGGTCTTCTTGTTTTCATCCACCTCCCGATATTGCCGGCGTTCGGAACGAGGCGTGTCGAGGAGCAGACAACGCTGTTCATGCAGAAACGAACCTTTTAACTCAAACTTTCCCCGAGCCCTTCAGCGCCTGAGCAAGATCATAGTTCGTTTGCATCCGAAGCCACGATTCAGGCGTACTTCCGAATCCTTTCGCCAGTCGGATTGCAATCTCAGGTGAAATACCCTGCTTCCCGTTCACCAGCCTTGAAAGCGTAATTAAAACTTCCCCCGCTCCCCGAGGTAATCAGTTCATCAACGTAATCTAAATCCCACAGTGGGAACGAGCTATATAACATGAAGGCTGATCCCAATGAAATGGATAATCTCTGGGGCAAGCC
>JACZYD010000169.1 GCA_022571255.1 Bacteroidota bacterium | reverse complement strand
AGGTTGCTGCGTGGCAGAAACGTCGAAATGCTGCCGACGCCAAGATCGACTGGCGATTTACGACAGAAGATGCACGAATCAAATTGAAACGACTTTATCCAATAATATCAGCTTGACATAACACTAGACTGTAGTGGGCAGGAATGGCGCCGGGTTCGGATTCGTTAACGTATCTGACGAGCGAACTTGTGCAGTTGTTCGTCAGCGTATTGTACCATTGGGGGACGGTCGCCAGGTCAGCCGTTTCGGTCGCAAACTTGGTGAACAGCCGGGCCAGGTGTTCTCGGGGAATCTTAAGCCTGTACCGGGTTAGCGGGTAGTCCAGATACAGGACCCGACGCGTGACAAGGTCCTGCTCGGTCGCCCAGATGTGCGTGATTTCGAAAGATCGGAGAGCACCACCAATCACGGAGTATTCTTCACCGGATTCTCTCCTGGTTTCAACAGACAGCCCGAGAAAACGTGCCTCTCCATAACTTTCGTCGAACTGAAATACGAGAAATGTGTGGGCGATAAGTCCTTGGGGATCTAACAGCTGCTCGTACATCCACAGCGTTTCGATGTCCTCAGGATCGTAGCGCATCTCAAAGTAATCCTTGGATTCAATCGTGCCGACTGAGTAGATCCAGTTTCTGACTTGAGTGAGCGTAACCTCACCCGTCTCCAACATCACGACGCCGGAGAGTATGCTTACATCTTCATCCCAGTCCCGAGTTAAGGACGGCGAACGCATTGCGACCACAATGAAAACGATTGCTACACCCGCGAACAGTACTGCAGACACATATTTCAGGTATTTTCGGGTTTTCATCGGCTTGTTCGGTTGGCAGACTCGTAGTCTCTGAAATGGCAGCCCCAATAAAGGCGGGCGCACTCAAAAAGACAATAGCCAGCGTTAGTGACCGGCAGCGGACACCGGCCGCCCGTAACCGTACACAAGGTCGGCCATCAAAGGTGCCTGGTGTTTATTTTCGCTGTTCAGGCCTCTTTTACTCTTTCTGGCATTGCGCTTGCATAGTCGTCATCAAACAAGCGAAACAACCACCAGCGCCTTCCGCCGACCATGATCCGTAATTATCTGACCATTGCCCTTCGCGTATTCGCGCGCAATCCAGTCTATTCCACGATCAATATCGTGGGGTTGTCCGTGGGACTGGCGTGTTGTGTGCTGGTTTTTCTTTTTGTGACAGACGAATGGAGCTACGACGACTTCCACTCGAACGGAGACGACATTTACCGGGTATACCGGATTGAGCACAGGCTTCAGTCGCCCATGAAGGTGTCGGAAGGCACACCGATTCCACTGGGGCCTACGATGAAGGACGAAATCGCGGGCATCGAGGCGTATACGCGTTTCATGCAAAGGCAATCTGTCTTGCGCGTCGACGGCTCAAACACGAATATCACATTCACCTGGGCGGACCCTGCCTTTTTCGAAATGTTCGACTTTGCCCCGGGAAACGGCAGCAATGCCAGCCTCCTCAGCTCCCCCGAATCCCTCGTCCTTACCCGCTCAGCCGCCGGGCAATATTTCCCGACGATGCCCGGTGTCGGTGATGCGGTCAGTATGCTGGTAGATGACTCCCTTCGAACGTTTAACATCACGGCGATCATCCCTGATCCGCCCGAAAACTCCAGTTTTCAATTTGAGTTTCTGGGTCAAATAGGGTCGTCGAGGTATGCGGTCAGAAATGAGACTCGGTGGACCAGCAACGGACCGTCGACCTATGTGAAGCTCGGCTCCGGCGTCGACGCGCGCAACATACAGGCTGGAACGATCCCTATCGTAGATACTTATCTGGGTGAAAGCAGGCAGAGTGCCATTGAACAGGGTTGGTGGGAGGACCGGGATGATACTTTTCAGTACCGTCTCCAGCCTCTTCGGGAAGTCCACCTGACACCCGGAATCGACTCGTTTTCCTTCTCCGTCAGCAATCCTCAGTACAGTTACATCCTCCTGGCGATTGCGTTTGGAGTCCTCTTGATTGCTTGCTTGAATTTCATCACCCTCTCGGTAGGCCGGTCTTCGTCGCGGGCGCGAGAAGTGGGTATGCGTAAAACCTTCGGAGCCAACAGAACACAATTGATGGTACAGTTCTTTGGAGAAGCCCTGCTGATGAGCGGTGCAGCGGTTATTCTCGGTGTTACTCTAGCTTCGATCGCCCTTCCAGTTTTCAATGATGTGGCCGAGAAAAACCTCACCATGGGCGCGCTTTTCAACCTTAAGTCGATCGCCGCCATTGCCGCGCTCGCGATTCTATCCGGTCTTCTTGCCGGGTCGTATCCCGCGCTGCTGCTATCACGGTTCAAACCAGCCTCGATGCTGAAGAATTCCGGAGGTCGAGCGCACGGATGGACGTTCTCCCGTGTGATGATTGTATTCCAGTTTATGGTTTCAATCGCGATGGTAACGGCTGTGCTGATCATGCACGACCAGATGCGTTTCGTCAGTAATCAGGACCTCGGCTACAGCGCGGAAGAAATCCTCGTGATAAACATGAACGGTTCGGACGAACCTACGGACGTAGTTGCGACCCGGTATGCCGAAAGGATCGCCGGTATTTCGGGTGTATTACGCTCAAGCGGCTCGTCCAGCGCCTTCGGCAATGACTGGTCCAGGACGGTGATTCAGAAGGACGACATCAATCATATCGTCTACACCAACCGGATGGATCCGACTTTTCTGGAGACCATGGGTATTCAGCTTGTTGATGGTCGGAATCTCTCAGATGAATTCGAAACCGATGCTTCCAGCGCGGTTCTGGTTAATGAAGCCTTCGTCAACGCCATGGGTTGGGACGCGGGCGTCGGACAAGCCGTGCCCGAATATGAAGATGTGACGGTCGCCGGCGTAGTGAGCGATTTTAAATTTCTGTCGATGCGGACGCTGGTACCGCCTGTGATGCTGCATATGAGCCCGGATATCGGCTCGAAGAATTATACGATGGTCCGCTTCAACATGGCCAACGTGGCCACCATACGTCCGGCGCTCGAGCAGGCGTGGAAAGAAGTCGCCCCGACCGCGCCATTTGTTGCCCAGTTCCTGGACGAGCGTATCGAGCGGCTCTACCGGGCCGAACGTCGCTGGCAAAACATCATCACATACGCGGCTATCCTGGCGTTTCTACTCTCCAGCATGGGTCTATTCGGTATGGCGGCCATGACAACATCCCGACGGACAAAAGAAATCGGGATCCGGAAGGTATTGGGGGCATCAACCGGTGCAATAGTCCGGCTGCTCTCATTCGAATTTACCGCGTTGGTGGCCATAGCACTTGTTCTGGCCACACCTTTATCGATCTACGTAATGTCTGAGTGGTTGTCTACGTTTGCCTACCAGATATCTATCGGACCAGGTGTATTTGTGATTTCGGGACTGATCGCCCTCTCTATCACACTGGCCGCGGTCAGTTTTCAGTCCATATCGGCCGCAATCGCCAATCCTGTTGACTCACTCAGGACAGAGTGAGCAGTAAAGTCAACCACATCCGTTTCCAGAAAGTAAGTCTTTCACCGATTCGTCGGGAAGTGGTTCGGGAGCTGGTTCGCGAAGTGGCGCGGATTCGGATTTGGCCTCCGGCAACTGGCGAAGCGCCATTTCCATTTGTTCGAGCCGATCCTCCACGGGCTGAATCGCGTCCACGACTGCCTCCTGAATCAGGCCGCGAAGCTCACCGGTTCCAAGACTGTTGTCCACCCCGCTACCGCCCCCCTCTCCCAGTTTAGCGCGTCTGTAGATGTCCAGAAACTTCATCGTGGAGATAAAGCCGAATACGATCAGCGTTGACAGGAGAATAAAAATGACTACAGATAATGGCATTTAAAAATGTCTTTTTTACGCGCGAGGGGAAGTGCACGCCGGTGTTGCAAAAATGAGTCAGATCGCTTGAGGTACGAAAGATTGGCCGTTCATGCTTCAAAATTTACAAAAACCATCTTCCGACCGGCATAATACAACGCATAAACAAGCTTTGCGATGCTGCCTGAATCGTTGTACGCTCCGCGCCGCGACCATCGAAGCGACACATCACAATTCTTGACTTATGGCAGAATATCAGGTACAATTGCGTCACCCCGCCTAACACATATCTCCCCTTGCCATGCCTGCCAGAATCTCTCGGATACTCCTCACATCACTCGCGGCGAGTGTATTTCTGACCTTCAGCCCAGCTCTGTCGATTGCGCAGGAGCCACAGCATCTGTCCGTCGCCGATTTTTTGGATTTTGAACAGGTGGCAGACCCGCAGATATCGCCCGACGGCACACAGATCATCTATACCCGGCGGTGGGTGGATGCAAAAGCCGACTACTGGCGTTCGGCGCTCTGGATCATGGATGCCGACGGCTCGCGCCATCTGAGTGAGCCGCTGCACCGAGTCTTCCACGCTGTCGCGGGAAACGATCATTAAGTCCGCCAATTCGTCGATGACGACGACAACAAAGAAGTCACCCTTCTCGCCTTTTTTTGCCGCTTCCTTGTTGAACTGTGTGATGTCGCGGACTTTCCAGGCTTGATATTTTTCAAGCCGGTCTTCCATGACGGCGACCAGCGCCTTGAGCGTTCCGGCGGCTTTCTTGGCGGTCGTAACGACCGCGACTTTATCCGGCGGAACCTGGGGGTCGTAGAGATGGGGGATGTCGTCATACAGCGTTAGTTCTATTCGCTTCGGGTCGATCAGGACGAACTTCACCTGGTCGGGGCGTTGGCGGAAAAGGATCGAGGCGATCATCGAATGAATCAGAACGCTCTTGCCGCTGTTGGTCGCCCCCGCGACGAGGACGTGGGGCATGCTCTGAATGT
>JACZYD010000168.1 GCA_022571255.1 Bacteroidota bacterium | reverse complement strand
GACATGATTGAAGGCGTGCATGCGGGTGCGCTCGGCCGGATCGACAACAATAAACTCTGAGCCGTCAGGCGTTGTGTTTCGATACCACATCCGTCCGTCATCCATCCAGTTCGGGCTTACACTGGCGTTGTACACCAACGGACTGGTGTACGTGTCAAGAAAACCCTCGGCGCGTTCATAGTCTTCCAATGTAACAGGGTCTTCTAACGTGACCGATTCCTGGGCAAATGCCGGAGTCAACGCGATGAAAAAAGCCAGTATCGGCGCGAAATGTCTCATGATCTTCCTCTGGATGTCAACGAGTAAATGACGGATTGATCTTTCCGGACTGGAAGCATTAACGTCTTGATTACTCACTCTGTTTTGGGTTCATCGAATATTTGCCATGATATCCTTCGTGTAAGCTCCGTGGAGCGCAATCTTTCTCGGTAATCAAGCTGCAAGAGACATCACCGGACTTGCGGACCCACGTATCCTGTCTGGTGCATGAATACCGGTGGGGCGGAAATCAGAATTCGCACGGAGGAGGATGTTTCTATCGGTTCACGAGCTTGAGATGAGGCCGGATCAGGTCCCGGGCTGCTTTTGCGGGCACACCCATGTTTGAGCCTCCGAAATCGCTGATGATGCGCGAATTAATCGCCAGTACACGACCATCGAGTCCGATAACCGGGCCGCCACTGCCACCGTGCGTGGTTTCCGCGTCATACACAATAGCCGAAGGCGTGATCTGTCCTATGATTCCCCTGGTGACAAGAGGTGCAACATGCCCGTTTCCGGCCAGATTCTGTACAATCTGCCAGAAGTCTGGCTCCGGTGAACTACGAAGCAAGCTGTCGACAAAAGCGGGGTTGGACCGCGCCAACAGCGCTCTTATCCCGGTCGGGTAGCCGAGCAACAGCACGGACTGCCCCAGTTCGGGCTCTTTTTCGGAAAGTTCAAGAACCGGCACCTTCTGCGAAACACCGCTTCGACGTAACACGGCCAAGTCAGCCGACGAGCTGGCCTCGACCATGGACACGTCAAACGGCTCTTCGGAATTCGGCAGATATCCGATCATTCTGATCATTACCGGCGAATAACCGTTGGCGATCGCCACTTTCGCTCCTTCATCGAAGAGCCAGGGCTCAGCAACGTGGTGATTCGTAATCAATAATCCATCTGATGAGGCCATGAACGCGGTTCCCGTATACTGCCGCTCGATCAGCGGCCCTTTGCCCCGAATGGTCAGCATCATGTGCCCGCGAGAATCAAGAATACGCTTCCCATCCAATCCCACCACAGCGCGTAACATCAGGCCGGAGGAATCCTTGAATCCATAGGAAGCCTGGACAAAGACGATCGATTGCACTACCCGTTGAATGATGCGTGCTTCCTCACCTGAGCCGCTGCTCAGGAGTGATAATTGATCAGACGCAAGCACAATTTCACTGCGTATCTGACGAAGTTCGTCGACCGTGATTCGTCCGTCCTGTTCCAGAAGTCCAAGTCGTTCTGTGACTTCTGCAGTCTGCACGTCCAATTGCGATTCAAGATCCGCCAGTCGCGCCGACATGATGGCAAGAAATACGATGACAACTACAAAAACAAATACCGACATGATTCTCACAAGCGGAGATGTCTGGGTGGCAATGTCTTTCGGGAGATAAGACAACATCTTAAGACCCAGTCCGATATTCGTTGTTGTCTCAGACTTGGCCCCTTCCAGACAATCATCCAGCACGTCTTTCATCGGCTTGAAAAGTCGGGCTTCAGAATCTGAAAATGCTGCGGACGATGCAGGATCAAGATCGCGGTAACGAAGAAGCGGCCCGTTTACGCCGAGCCTTATCAGATCTCCGTGCTTCAAAATCTGCTCGTCGACCTGATCTCCATTTACGGAAACCAATGCTCCATTTTCGGCAACGATCTGATACGAATCGCCGTCTTTTTTCAGTATCGCGTGTCTGGCAAGAACGTCCAGCACACCATGCGTCGGAAAGTGCACAAATGCTCCCTCACCAGTTCCGATACCCAGATGTGCTCCCATGAGGACCTGGCGGGAGCCGCGTAGTGGACCCTGGACGTGATCGATTACCCTGAGTGCTTTCGCCGACATGATTCTTCTGTTCAGTAGATTCTATTATTACTGTTGCTTTATGTTAAGCACACTCTGCCCGCGTTACAACTCCGAAATCTCCCATACAAAATTTTTCAGCAGCCTCCACGCGCTCACCAAGCCAGAACGGGTGTCCACCATGCCGATTATCCAGAAATTTGATCACATCATTGTAGGAACGGGCCAGGCGACCGGCACGCTTCTTGCGAAACTGATTCCTGCCGGAGATTCTATTGCTGTCATAGAAGGAGGCGATGTTGGAGGTACGTGCGTAAATTTTGGATGCACGCCCACAAAAACGCTTGTAGCCAGCGCGAAAGTTGCGCATATCGTTCGGCATGCGGCCAAATACGGTGTGCAGGCATCTCCTCCAGTAATAGACTTCGCAGCCGTTCGAGAGCGAATGAATAAAATCAGGCACGGCAGCCGTGATGGACTGACCAACTGGATCGAAGGAACACCCAATGTAACCCTGATTCGAGGATGGGCCGTTTTCGAATCCAATCGTGTTGTTCGCGTAGATGACCGCCTTCTTGAGGGCCGGAAGATCTACATCAATACAGGCACCCGCCCGGTGACTCCGGAAATTTCAGGTCTGGGCGATGTTCAATGGCTCGATAATCAAAGTCTTCTGGAAGTAGAACAAATCCCGGAACACCTGATTATTGTCGGCGGCGGTTATATAGGGATCGAATTCGCACAGATCTTCAGGCGATTCGGATCAGACGTCACCATGCTGCATCGTGGCGATCAGTTGATGCCTCGCGAAGATACGGATGTCGCCGGGGCCCTTAGGAAGATTCTTGAGGACGAAGGCATTACAATCGTCCTCAATGCTGATGTGCGATCGGTCACCAAAGCCGCGCAGAGAATATCGGTGGAAACGGTCGCGGGCGTTGGCGAACCTGCCGGCGGAACCGGTACAAAGAAGACCATCACTGGTTCACATCTTTTTCTGGCAACCGGGCGACGACCCAACAGCGATGCGCTTGCCCTCGAAAAAACAGACATCTTGACCGACGGAGCGGGATATATCCAGGTCGACGACGTATGCCGTACGGCCGTGGAAGGAGTTTTTGCGCTTGGAGACGTAAACGGGCACGGCGCGTTCACACACACGTCGGTCAACGACGCTGAAATTGTACTCGATTACATTTTCGGACCCACCAACGGTATCGGCAACAGGCGTTTGTCGGATCGGCGACCGACCTATGCATTGTTTACCGATCCGCCTCTTGGCCGCGTGGGCATGACGGAAAAAGAGGCCCTCCACAAAGGATATCGAATCCTTAAAGCCACCCGTCCGATGTCCAGCATCAGCCGGGCAAAAGAAATGGGAGAAACACTCGGATTTGTCAAAATAATTGTCGACGCCGATTCCGATCTCATCCTTGGTGTATCCATACTCGGAGTAGGAGGAGACGAAATCATCAATATGTTCACCTCGATCATGTTCAGCCGGATTCCCTGCAAAGACTACAGAAAAGTTGTCCTGGCGCATCCAACGGTTTCTGAGCTCATGCCGTGGATTCTGGATGGTCTGAAAGAAGTTAAAACTTGACTCCGATGCCTATTTCTCAGACCACGGCCTTCGCGCGACACGCCGCAAATGTTGGCCTCGGCGAAAAGCCTCTCTGGAAGCCAGGTTGTACTGGTCGCCAGCACCCAGGAAATAAAATTCGCCTCCGGAATCGATACTTGCACCATGGTCATAAATAACGACGTAACTGCGACCGATGACTTCAAATCTATCCCTCTGAACCACAATAGCGGTACTCTCATCAATCCCTATTCCAAGTAATTCAGGGTGCTCCCGAACGATCTGCAGAAGATCAAACTGACGGTTTGCCACAAGCAGGTGTTGATCTATGGCTACATTTTTTAAAAAGGCCAACCCTTCTTCATGATCCCCCATCATGACGGTATTGGTCCTGGTGTCGCCTCTGGCCAGATACGAGCCTTGAATCGTCGCCCCTGCAGAGGTCCCACCTATAACCCCACCCCGACCAAGTAATGCCCACAGTTCTTCGTGTACTTTCGTATCCAGATACGAGTCTGCCAATCTCCACTGACGCCCACCTCCAAACCAGACTCCCCCGGCCTCGCGAATCGGCTGCACAAATATGTCGCTGTCCGCCTCCTCGCGGCTGCTCGTATGCAAGACCACAATATTCGTGGCTCCTGCGTCTCTGAACACGTCGGCCCCGCTCCACTCCTGATCATAAGACTGCGCTCCGGCAGCAGTAGGGATAAAAACTACCAGAGCATCGACGCCGCCGCTCAGATCGAGAAATCTCTCGACAATGCCCGTATCCTGCATCGAGCCCCCTCCTGCTATGACCAGAGTACCAGATTCAGGTCCGATTTGTCGTCCAGACGCCTGGCCGGGCGTAGAAAACGCTAAAAGAGCAACGATGACGAGAGACGCAGATACTATTCGGAGACTGGTGCAAAAAGAAATCATCATAACTTATGTTCTTGACCAACTGAACGCATCATGCGCGGAATTCAGCACCAGGCGGCCTCTCGAGCATGCAGTCCTACCCGAATATGCCCTTCAGCGTGAAAAAGAAAAATGCAGAGAGGGCAGCTCCGATGGGAAGGGTCACCACCCACGACAGAACGATTTTTCCGACGACCCTCAGATCAAGAGCAGCGATTCCGCGCGTTAAACCCACGCCCAGCACAGCGCCCACAAGAATATGGGTCGTCGATACAGGAATACCGGTTC
>JACZYD010000167.1 GCA_022571255.1 Bacteroidota bacterium | reverse complement strand
CCTGAATAATCTGATCCGTCCTCAATGAGCTGTGCACGAACTCGATTCAGGGCCGGGCCTAACAGAAACGGCAACGAGAGTAAACCGATACCCAGCGAAACGACGTCAAGCATGCGTTCTGCGACAACGGTTCCAAAAATGCTGCTGAACGGGTACCCCGTGCGGGCCGCCATGTGACCGGTTCGCACGAGTTCACCGAGTCTGGGAGCGACATAATTCGACATGTAGCCTATCATCAGGCTTTTAAACGCAGTAAAAACAGGAACGGCACCGGTATCGCCAACATTTTCAGGCAATACGTTCAACAGCAGGGTCCATCTCCATGCGCGAATCACATGACTCAATATGGTGACGATGAACAGAGGAAAGACCCAGATATAGGCACCGTTCGCCATATCTGTGCCCACGCGATTGATATCAACCCCTCTCAAAGCCAGATACAGCAGTGCACCGGCGATAATTATGCCGGCACCCTGAAACAACCACTTGCGGGATAAATTTGACATTCGAAAGCGAAATAGAGAGAGGTCCGGCATCAACCCGATTCAAGCGGGCTTCGTTCCGTGGATCAGTTGTCTCTCAAGTCAATTTCTTCGACGCCTTCCGGAGTCACAAAAACGAAGGATCCTGCAGGAACCGGCGGATTGAATTCGATATCAAGGAGGTCGAGACTCATCTGTACGTCGTTCACGTCAACTACGTCAAGTCGCGTAACCAGGTCGTCTCGACTCCGGGTCCAGATGGTGACCGACTGAAAAGATGAAAACGGATCCAACGGTAATAAAGTCAGTATGGACCCTTCATCCGTGCTTTCAAAGGCGTCTACCGTGTAGGCGCTGTCAAACTCGTTAAGAAATCGCGAGAGAGAAAACGTAGTCTCGTCATCCACGTAGTCGTTAATCAACACCTGGTTTTCCGATTTATTGTAGACCCATGTTATTCGTGTGTCGGTGACTATGGTTTGTGATGGCATTTCTATCCGATACGAGTCTCCCTGCAGGATAATGTCACCGTGAAAGTGTTCTGTTTCGTCCATATATGTGGACGATGTCGTTTGATTGAATGTGGCTCTCAGAGACGTCATGGTGTCGTATTTACTCCGGAGCGCGGCAAGTACTTCGTCCGCCGTTTGTGCGTGTACGCTGCCGGAAGAAGTGATAATCAGGCACAGGAGTCCGGACAGAATTCGTATATGAATCGCTCTTGTCATGTCGGGTAATGAAGGTCTGTTGACAGGCCCTTACAGAATGCAATCACCGTGCCTTTTTCAGTGAATATGTTCGTAACGTATCTACCAGCCTGTCTAAATCCTTTACATTGTTATACACGTTCGGAGCAACTCGGATTGAAGATCCTCGGACCGAGACAGATATTTTTCTCGCAAACAACATCTCCGGCAAACCGGCCAGCGACCGACCCTCGGGAGCCCGGATCCCGAAAAGATGATGGGCTCTCCGTTTGTCGTCTTCAATAAGATACCCCAGATTTCGTATTTCTTTGACAGCGTGTTCCGTGATCATTCGACAATAGTTCTGAATCCGAGCTGGTTGCCACTCCTCGATGAGCGTCAGTGCTTCGCGCATCATCGGTATGGATACAAAGTTACTTCTTTCTCCAACGTCGAAACGGATTGCGCCAGCTTGGTAATCGTCGGCATATTCGACCAGCGCGGCAAAATTCTCGCTTCCTCTGCGGGTGATCCAGTTTTCTTCGATCGGTATTCCATCCTGAAACCGCTCGGACCAGAATGTCAACGCAATACCATAGGGTCCCATCAGCCATTTGTATCCTGCGCAAATAAGTACATCTGGCTTCACACGACCGATATCAAAGGGTAAGGCACCTACAGATTGCGTGCCGTCGATTATGATGAATGCTCCGACGTCCCTTGCCCGTTCGGCAATCAGCTCAATGTCGAAGAGCGTACCGTCCGTCCAGTGAATGACAGGTAAACAAACAGCCACAGTCTGCGGGTTGATGGCGTTCAGGATGCGTTCGTTCCACTTTCGTCCTTGTTCGGAATTCTCGTTCGGACGCGGAACAACAACAAGCCGAGCACCGACTTCTTCCGTCAAACGGCGCCACGTATATACATGGCTTGGAAACTGTTCGCCGAGAAGAAGTATCTCATCTCCTCGCACTGCCTGAATGTTTTTCGCAGCTGTTGCCACCGCATAGGAGACGGACGGTCCTATTGATATCTGTATCGCGGTTGTGGCGCCAATCAGCTGCGCGAATCCGCGACGAACAGAGTCCGATGAATCGAAAAAATCAGTCGAGTGAATCTCGTGCGGATTTCTTCTGGAGCGCAAACCGGAAAGCCCGGCATTCTCAACACGTCTGGACATCGGCGACATGAACGCGCAGTTCAGATAGCTTAGATCCGGTGGAAGAAAAAACTCGTTCCGTTGCGACGTGAGGGACGGGGACCCTTTCGAATCAATCATGACTTGATGTACTGCGAGGTCGTCCGGCTTGAGGTTTCCACGGTTGTCTTACAGGGACGTAAAATAAGACAGGATATAACAAAACGATGGGCCGCCCGGCATCGCCGGATGGCCCATCATACCAGGGCCTGTTAACAGCCCCTGAATCTCCAACCTGGTCAGAAGTCAGCGTTGATTTTTATCGCGAACGATAACCCGAGGGCGTTGCGTGTCATTCGCCTGCTCCATCACTTGCAGTTTTGCGGCAACCTGCAATTTCGATGCAGCTTCGTGCTGTTGAAATCGTATTCGGAAGGTGTTTGAAACCTCCTCCAGTTCTTTCTCCAGATTGGAGAGGTCCAATTGTTTTCGAACGAGAATACCGTTCAGACCATCCAGATCGAGATGAATTGTCATGGCTTGTTCCAGGTCACGATCCATCTCCGACATATCACCATGGAGGCGTTCCATTTCACGTTCGATATCGCGCTCAAGTTTCTCGGCGTCCAGATCAAGAGCGTCCCGAGTACTGAGTATGGAATGCGAGTGTAATCTGTGATTCCAATGCGTACGGTAAAGCCTTCTCCTTTTCGAATCAAAAAGAAAACGGTAAACCATATGTTTCGAAGTCGGACGGACAATATGTATCGTTTCACTTACCGATACGGTCGGTGCGGTCGTTTCGATAAGCATTTTCGGAATGGCTTCCTCGATTTCAACTTCCGGTGCAATTTTTTCAACCTGTGCCTTCGACGCGAAGAGCGCCTCATGAAGCTGCGGCCAGACCTGCTGCGACAACATGGCCAGCAGGTTCGCTGAAAACAGAATAACGGTTGCAATTCCCAAGCCCATTATCAAACGATTCGGGCGTTCATTAGTCGCCATCAAGATTTCCTCCCTCGCGTACAATATCCATAATAAATTCCGCAGTCACCTTGAACGTGCTGCCCTTTTGAGGTGCGTCCATTCCGTGTCGATGAGTTAACGACAGACGGTTCGTCATTATTGCATGAAACACAAAAATAACCGAACGTCCTACGAGAGCATGAAGAAATGCCCTTACTGACCTACGGAAATCATCCGGGAATGGTTACACAGCAGATTTTCAGCAAAAAAATTCTGTCGAAGGCGAAAAACGACATGCTCAGTGCTTTTGAAGCTGGGCAGTCGACACCCGTGAAAGATCCAGCTCTTCTTTATGATTCCAACACCATGATTGCTGGCACGGGAAACAGTTTTCGTATAGCTGTCTACCGATTATTGCTGAATCTACACCAAACTCTTCGAGACCGGCGATTGTCATCAGGTCGTCAAATCCGGAAATACAATCGGTGACGGTTACATGTGCCATGCGTATCGGACGACAGAATTCGCGGATGCGAGCGGTGGGCCTGTCACCCGCAGAGCCGTCAAACGACTCGTCAGAATACATAAACCGCCTGCAACCACTCAGTTCAGGCGATTTCACGATGTCAATGGCGACCGACATATTCACTGTTGTGCCGGTTTCAGCATGCGCGTCCGATGTCGTATGGATTCCTGCAATAACCCGGCTGCACGAATACAGCTCTGCGGCAGCTTGAAATAATTTACGTGATCGCTCGTCGTAGACCTCGATTACTACTCTGTAAATGCCGGCATCGAATGCGGATCGAACATGTTTCAGCGAAGTCATACCGCCTCTGAGTTGAACGGGTATATCCACCGAAGAACACAGGTCTCGAAGAACATTGCGTCTACATCGATTGCCTGTGTCGTGGCCTTCGATATGCAGTGATCGGGCATTCTGTAGCCTCCAGAGCCTGGCCATTTTTACCGGGTCATCGAAGAAAACAGATTCGCGCTCAAAGGAACCCTCTTTCTCGCGGACACAATAATCTTTGCGCAGCTCTATTGACGGAATAACAAGAAGCATGACCTGTCCGGGGATACGTGCCGGCTGAAAATACCTGATTGGCAAGATCAAACGGTCCTGAAATTCAGCTGGTTCCTGGTTTTGAATATCAATGATCACTCATTGCCAGTCGAAGTTGTCATAAATTCACCGTGATTGAGCGCTTCGACGTTGGCGGATGAGTTACACTTTCCGGCTGCTGAGGAGGTGGGCTCCTGATCTCTCTGATAACAATAACCGGCTTCTCGACCTTTTCGCATGGGGACAACGGAATACAATAGAATTCTTGTCACATCGGCGCTTCCGTATGCGAATGGTCCGATACACCTCGGCCACCTGGCAGGCGCGTATTTGCCGGGCGATCTGTTTTGCCGGTACCAGAGATTAAAAGGACGCGACGTTTTATATGTCTGTGGCTCCGACGAGATGGGAGTCGCGATTATGATCCGGGCCCGAAAAGAAAAAGTGGACCCTCAGGAAATTGTCGATCGGTATCACCCGGGGACCGTGGATGCGTTGGAGCGCTTCGGGAGGAGTTTTA
>JACZYD010000004.1 GCA_022571255.1 Bacteroidota bacterium | reverse complement strand
CGTTTCGCTTATCCTCGGATCGGGCAGGCATCCCGATCCCCAAATCAACCATTTGAGGTGAAAGCCCATGCAAGCAGTCTATCCGAGCGTAGAAAAGGTCACCGCGTCGCATCTCGGCCGCGACGCCTATCTCTATGTGCGCCAGTCCTCCTTACGCCAGGTGGCCGAGCACGGCGAGAGTACCCAGCGACAGTACGCACTGCGCGAGAGGGCACTTGCGCTCGGCTGGCCGACGGAACGCATCCATGTCATCGATTGCGATCTCGGTAAATCGGGCGCCTCTGCGCAGGACCGCGAAGGGTTTCAGAAACTCGTGGCCGAGGTGGGCCTGGGCCACGCAGGACTGGTGATGGGACTCGAAGTCTCGCGCCTGGCTCGCAATTCGAGTGACTGGCATCGCCTCCTGGAAATTTGCGCCCTCACGGCGACGCTCATTCTTGACGAAGATGGCCTTTACGATCCGGCACATTTCAATGACCGACTGCTACTCGGACTCAAAGGCACGATGAGCGAAGCCGAGCTTCATTTTTTGAAGGCCCGCATGCGTGGCGGCGCCCTGAACAAGGCCCGCCGGGGAGCGCTGAAGATGCGGTTGCCAACCGGTTTTCTCTACGACGAAAAGGATCACGTCATCCTCGATCCGGACCGGCAGGTGCAGACGAGCATTCGCTGCTTTTTCGCGACATTCCTGCGTACCGGTTCGGCGACGGCTACCGTCAAGGACTTCCGGCGACAGGGTCTCCTGTTCCCGCGTCGGATTCACAAGGGTCTGCACAAAGGTGAACTGCACTGGAGCGACCTGACACACACTCGTGCGCTCACCTGTTTGCACAACCCACGATACGCCGGTGCCTTCTTCTATGGGCGTACACGTACAGTTCGGCGTCCCGACGGCCGCTACTCCTCCTGCTCTCTGGCGCGCGAGGAGTGGTTTGCGCTGCTTCCCGACGCCCACGAAGGCTACATCAGCTGGGAGCAGTTCGAGGCGAACGAGCGGCGCCTGCGTGATAATGCCAACGGGTATGGTTACGACCGACACAAGCGTCCGCCTCGGGAGGGGCCGGCACTTCTGCAGGGGCTCGTGATCTGCGGCCGGTGTGGCCATCGCATGAGCGTGCGCTATCACGCTCGGCGCAAACGCCTGGTGCCTGACTACACGTGTATGCGCGACGGGATAGAACACGGTCGGCCTTTCTGCCAGATCGTTCCCGGCGCTGCCATCGACGACGCTATCGCCCGGATGCTCCTCTCGTTGATGAGCACGACGAGCGTCGAAGTTGCCCTCGCCGTGCAGGATGAACTTCTTGCTCGCTCCGAAGAGGCCGATTGTCTTCGGCTCCAAGAGGTCGAGCGAACGCGCTATGAGAGCGATCTGGCCCGGCGTCGGTTGATGAACGTCGATCCAGCACATCGTCTGGTGGCAGACGCGCTCGAGGCCGACTGGAATGCAAAGCTGCGCACGTTGGAAGAGGCGCAGCGTACGTATGAACAGCACAGGCAAAACGACGCTCTGCTCGTGGACGAGGCGCTTCGCAGCGAACTTCTCGCGCTCGCAACAGACCTTCCCAGACTGTGGCGCCGCCCGGAGACCAGCGATCGCGAACGCAAACGGATGGTGCGCCTGATGATCGAAGACGTGACCCTTGTCCGGAACGGGCACATCACGCTGCAGGTACGCTTGCGCGGCGGTGCCGTAAAGCAGCTCGACCTACCCCGACCCGCCAGAACCTGGGAGGTGCATCAAACGCCTGCCGAGGTGGTGCGAGAGGTAGACCGTTTACTGGAGGATCACCTCGAGGCCGACATCGCCGAGATCCTCAACTCGCGTGGACTCACCTCCGGTCACGGACTTCCCTGGTCCCGTTCGATCATACACAACATCAGGCGACAGTACAAACTGAAGAGTCGCTTCGAACGGCTTCGTGCCCGTGGAATGCTTACCATAGAGGAGATGGCAGACCGTCTGAATGTCCACCACATGACCGTGAAGGCGTGGAATCGGCATGGTTTGCTCATCGCTTATCCGTATTCTGCGAAAAACGAATGTCTCTATGAACCACCCGGCCCCGATGCGCCGCGCAAAATGCAGGGTAAGCGACTCATCGGCCGGACACCCGCGCAGCCTCGCGTTTCAACAACTTAATGAGGTGTAGTATGCAGCTATCGCTTTATCAATCCAGCGCCGCTTGCCGTCCATTGAAATCTTGATATCCTGCTTTTTGAGCACATCCGTAAAATCGGTAGACGTAAACTGACTGCCCTGATCGGTATTGAAGATTTCGGGCCGTCCGTGCCGAGCGAGCGCCTCTTCAATCGCTTCGACACAGAAGTCAGAATCCATGGTATTGGAAAGACGCCACGAGAGCACCTTGCGACTGTACCAATCGATGACCGCGACGAGGTACATAAATCCATGCGGCATCGGGATGTAGGTGAAATCCGAAGCCCATACCTGATTCGCGCGAACGATCTTGAGTTTTCGAAGCAGATATGCATAGATCTTGTGTCCTTTGCCTGGCGTGGAAAGCCGTTTATTGGGATATATCGCCACGAGGCCCATAAGTCGCATCAGGCGTTGGATCCGTTTGCGATTAAGAGGCCGCTCGGCGGTGGAGAGTTCTGCCCGGATTCGGCGCGAGCCGTAATAGGGGCGTTCCAGATACAACTCGTCGATCTGCCGCATGAGAGCCAGATCATTGTCCTCTTCACGGGTACTCTCGTAATAGGCGCTCGAGCGGCTGATCTCAAGAATCCGGCACTGCTCGGCCACTGAAAGTTCGATCGCGTGATCGATCATCTTCTTGCGCTCAGTTACTGGTCGCGACCGAGCGCCTTCGATAAAAAATCAGCCGTCATCGTGAGTCGGCCGATCTTGGCGTGCAGTGCGTCGAGCTCTGCCTCATGATCGTCCTTCCGTCGATGCCCCTGTTCAAAGAGATCTTCAGCGCTGCCTTGGAGTGTTTTCTTCCAGGCTGAGATCTGATACTGGCGATGGTACATCGCCGAAGTGTACTTCGAATTGTGCCGCCAGTTCAGAGAGTGTCTTGTCCCCGCGAACTGCGGCGAGCGCTACCTTGGCTTTGAAGGCTGCACTGAGCGCCCTGCGTTTCTTTGTCATCTTTTCGAATGGTTTCGGTTTTAAAAGATGCAAAAAAATCCACCTTATTCCATCACTTCATTGTCCAAGGTTTGGGGTCCACCTCTAACATATAGAGTAACACGCTTGTTGTCAGGACGGTTGATACAGCGATCATCCATGGTTTCATCCCACGAGAAACCAGAGCAAACACCGTCCGAATGTAGATCCATGGTACAATGGCTAACGCCAGCATTCCGCTCAGATTCCACCACCGCATATTCGGCACCACCTCCATGATTAAATCCGGCCAGAATGCAATAACCAGGAGCTGCAAGATGGCGACGCCGGAGAAATATCGAAAGAAGCCACAGGCAAGCGTTTCGAGTTTGGAATCGTCATCCAGTGCCAGTAAAAGCGTGATGAAGACGGTTGTCGCAAATATCGCGATATACAGAGGTGTACCCATCCATGTATAAAAGAACGCGGCGAAAGGTGCACCCAACAATAGAGCGGGTCGCCAGCGCAGGGCGAAATTCTTATCGGACGTCGAACACAGGCATTTAACGAGACAGGCCACACTCAAGATGGCCAGGAAAAACTCAGCCACGTGTTGGTCGGCAAACCCAAGTAAACTTCGATAGATTGTTGAACCGGGGTATACGGTGAATATGGTAGCTGCGAAAAATCCGGTCATATACCCACCGAGGTAGTTTCCCAGCCAGAACAGCGTTAAGAGGGCAAGCAGGGCCAGTACAACCGGAATCCACGCAGCGCTCACTTCAACAGAACTCCGGGTGGGTGAAAAACCGGATCCAACGATGGCGGTGCCTGCGATCAGCAGATTAAACAGGCCAGACGCCTGTTGTCGATGATGAGTTGGATAATGAGCCCCGGGATCCACCCGGAGCAGATCCGGAAAATTGTTTGCACTGTACTCTGCGTGTCGAACATGGAAATATGGATCGACACCCAGGAAAAGAACCTGATCGGTTTGTGAGAACACGATGGAAGAAGCAGACCAGACCCGGAACAGAATGAAAACGGCAGTCACCGCTGCCAACAGGAGATGCGGTCCGATCCTGAAAAATCTCATCTCGTCGAATTTCACAGCAACCCCCGATACATTAAAATCTATTCTTCAAACTCAGGTCCTATTCCAAAACACGTGACGTTCTTACCGCTGTAATCGGAGAGAGAAAAACCAGAACAAGGCCTTCCATCGTGGTGAGGTGATACCAGTGATTCCCCCAGAGAGTATCAATCCATCGAGTGGCGGGCCCGTTAGGATCCGGTTCCAAAAATCTGCTTAATACGATCATTCCGTCTCCGGTAAACATACCGAGGACCCCCGTAAAGAAGAGTACGACAAGAATCACATAGATTGAACACCAGATGACGACAGGAATGAGCCGTTTCTGGATCTCAAGCGGCGCAATGTCATATTCTTTTCGAATGTAAATGATCTCGAACAGGGCTACACCCCACGCAGCTCCGATGCTGTTGAGCACGATGTCGTTGAAATCGAGATACCCTTGCCAGTCGTGCAGAAAGAAAAACTGATATCCTTCATCCACTGCTCCAACAAGAATCGCGACAATCATGGCTGCAAACGAATTTTCCAGCAGCGGAACGAGTAGAAATACGAGGATGATGTATTGCACAAGGTGAATATGTTCAACACTGTTTACCATCAAGAGGGTGGAGGCCAGACAGGTGATGACGAGGAGCACACTCAAGGGAGCCTTGTTGTCCATCAATCGGTCAAGGATTCCGTGCGATTCAGCGATCGAAACGATCAGCCAGATCATCGCCGAAACGATCAGACCGAGTATGGAATAGTGCCAGACGGCCATTCCTACAATTTCCTGCAGGGCCAATGCCGGAGTCTGCACCAGGTCATGGGACCCGATTACGGCGCTTGAGTAAACAACAGCGAGAATCAGTGCGACGATTCTGTGTTCCCGAAGCCAGTGATGCGAGAATCAGTGCGACGATTCTGTGTTCCCGAAGCCAGTGAAGTGCGCGGTTCATCGCTGCTTACTGCGGGTCCAGTTCATCGACCACCTCGAACATCATCATCATGCCGGCATGCAAATGTTCTGCGATGTGGCAGTGCGCCATCCACTTTCCGGGGTTGTCCGTGTCGAGCAGGATGTCGACGGTCGAACCCACCGGGATGATCACCGTATCTTTCCAGACCATGTTCGGATTCGGAACGCCGTCGAAAGAAAGGACCAGGAACCGTTGACCGTGCATGTGGAAAGGATGGTTCATCGGGTGAAACGTCCTGGGATTGTTGAAAATCCGTATTTTGGATACGTCGCCTGTGCGGAATTTCCATCCGAGATCCATGTTCTCGCGGCCCGTGTCGATGTCCCTTATAATCCATTCTACCTGATCGCCGCCTGAAAGCCAGTTCATCATGGGCATCGCGTCGTTCCATTCCATCGGAGGGATATATAACGTGTCGATTTCCATCATTCGAACAATCGAGAGTGGGAGGTTGTGGACTCGAACCGTCAGCTCCAGGGAGTGGTCGGGTTCTCGATCGAAATACTGCCGGTAACGGTCGATGTCGTCTTGAACGTCCGAATTTTCTCTCAGCGTGGAGAAACTCTTGGAAAAATCAGGGGATGCCGCGGTCTGGTTTACCCGAATCGTCCCGAGCGTGTCCACATGGGGATAAAACTCACCACGGAAGTGATTAATGGCCTGTATCGTATTGGTCATTCTGTACGTTCGATCTTCTTCAAATCGCACGTCCACGACGTATCTCTCTGCCGGGCTGATCACTATGCTTTCGACCCATTGCTCGCGCTCGAACTTGCTCACGTCGGAAGCGACTATCTTGATGGGCGCTCCATCAAACACTACGTTGAAAGTTCTGGAATTAGCGACGTTCGTCAGATAAAATCGGACCACGTCTCCCCGATTGACAGACAGCGAATACGACGTCTGACCATTGACCAGCATGACGTTACCGAAGCGGCCCATCAGAGCATGGGTGGGCGTCGATTCACCAAAAGGGAATAGTCCTGCCGCGTCCATCAGCAGATCGTCCAGGATAATCACCTCCTCCCGGTTGGCAGGAGCATAATAATCAGGCTCCAGCGGGTCGACCAGCATATTTCCGTACAATCCAAGATCCTGCTGGATATCCTCGCGCATGTGAGGATGGTACCAGTACAGGCCCGTATCGCGGAAATGAAGCGTGTAGGTGAACGATTCACCTGTGAAAACGGGATCCTGGGTCACACCGGGAACACCATCGCTCGCATTGTCAAGCCGGAGTCCATGCCAGTGAACAGTGGTTGGCAACTCGATGTTGTTTACAAAATGTACGGTGATCGTTGCTCCCTGGTCCGCGCGAATCAGCGGACCCGGGTATTGCCCATTGTAGCCGTACATGATAAACGTCCTTTCGCCTATCGTGCGGCGAATGAGTGAGGCTTCCAGGCGAAGCGAATCGCCGTCAGCCATTTCAAGAATTTCTCTCGGCTTTGCCTCCGGAAACATCATGGGATCCAATCCGACTCCCGGCAGATATGGACCCGTCATGGGAACCGCGTTTTTGAGTCCGGGCAGCATAGGCATCGCCATGTTCATCGGCGGCATACGCCACATGAGGCTGTCGCCGGTTGTTGTCTCCATCCGGGCATGATCCATTTGCATATCCTGACCGCGAGCAGAATGAACCGACATCAGCGACAGGCACAGAATCAGAGACAGATGAAAACAACTATCGAACGTGATTCGTCGCCCGTTCCTGGTCCGGAGTGTAGACATCAATTGTAACCGTACGAAGCGCAATTTTCGGTCTGAAACGGTCCATGACCCGCTTTAGTGTGCATCAGACCACTGCGCGACATGCCCCGCAGGACCACCGGACCCGTCCACATATCGCCCACTTCTTCATTTTCCGGCTCGAGTGTGATCACAACCAGGAACTTGTTGAAGTCCACACGTCCTCCTGCTGCTAAAGAACCGTCGAGTACACCCAGCAAGCGGATATCCTTCAGATCAGTCGTGGTGACCCAGGCGACAAGCCGACCACCGATTGAGTCGCTGATTTTTTCAAGTTGGATACTGAGGTCATACACGTAGTTCCCGGATTTACTTATCGAGACGCCGAAAGGGGAGTGGGCATACGTCACATTGCCCGTCCCTGTCGCACGCCTCGCCCCTCGAATCTTTCGGGTGGTTACGAGGTCGATCGCATAATAAACGGGTGGGTCCGGATCCTGCGAGCGATTCAAACAGATACGCGACGAGGACAAATCACGCGCAGGTCCTGTGGTCCAGCCCCCGGTCAGGAGCGCGACCGTGAAAAGAAGGGCCGATATATAGAGTGCAGCCTGCCGCATCCGAATTCCTATCGTGTTCCTTCCCTGGACTCCTCATCCCACTTTTGAGCGCTCGATACGTTGGGTACACCCCAGTCTTCGCCGTTCCACCCATCGAACCCTTCCATGTGGAAAGTCCAGATTCCGGTGCTCATATCGCTGACTACGATGAGGCCATCAGCGTTGCGAACGTCTACGCCGAACGCGCCGTTTGCTATGCCGCCCATTCCACCTATATGAGTGGATCCGGTGTAGGTGTCATAATAACCGACCGTCACAGGGTTCGCGGGATCCATCATGTTGAAGATCTGAAGTCCATCATGATAGGCTGATACGAATACAAACGGCCAGCGTACCTCGTGGTTATGCGCCAGGTTTTCCCAGTCAGCCGTCCACGCTCCGATGGGGGCAGAAATATTTGTTACGTCCCCGTCCAGTGCCGGCTTCAGGTCGAAAACGCGAAGGGGAGCATATTTGTATTCGGTTTCCGCGATGGCGTACCGGCCGTCCGGAGTGGGTGTAAACGTGTGACCGCGACGGACTCCACTTATGCCGGTCAGCGTGACGAGTAATTCGGGATTGTCGAGATCTGTGATATTGTACACATAGTAGCCACCGGTTCCGCCTCCGTAGAAGCGATCCTGGTCTGAATCGGTGTCATAGCCCAGATAAAAATCGTGGTAACTGCCCTGTCCGTCATTGCCCGGATTCGGGATATTTCCCACCAGAGCGTTCTCTACATCACCTTCGACCACGCGCCCGAGGTCATACACGTTTGCGCCGGATCCTCGTATTGTCGTGACGAGCAAGACGCGTCCGTTGGTATGCTTGTAAATAAAAATATTATGGAAGCCACCCGGCATATCCGGTTCCCGAATCCGGGCCACCTCATGTACGGTGGATGGGTCAGGCAGACCACTGACATCGAGAATCACTGCGCCCAGATCATTGTCGGGTCCCTGACGGAATTGCAGTGACTGCACCACGTAATACCGACCATTCCATTTGAAGTGTTTGACGTCCATGCCGCCCGTACCGGTATGTAAATCCTGATTTTCAATGCGCCAGCGGTAGATTACCCGCGGGTTGGAAGGATCGGAAAGATCGATGATGTCGGTGCCCCGAACTCCGGCCTCACCATATTTCATGCGAGCGACGTATGCGTATGGGCGACTTAATTCCTGTTCAACGTCCATGTCTGCAACGCTCAGCGTAGGCCCCAGAGGAATGTGTCCGAGAACCTCGATATTATCGCTTCCCGGTTTTTCCGGTGTCCATTGGGCTGCAGCCGGATCAACCGGCAAAAAGAGGAAAGATGCAGCAATCAGTGTAAAAACGAATCGTTTCATGATAGTTTTCGTGTCGTGTCGTGTCGTGATGTACTCAGTTAGTGCCTTCTTTGGGCTCCTGGTCAAAATCCTGGGCGCTCGAAATATTGGGCATTCCCCAGTCTTCTCCATTCCATCCGTCGAATCCCTCCATACGGAACGTCCAGAATCCTGTCGTCATATCTGAGACCACAATGAGGCCGTCTGCATTGCGGACATCCACTCCGAATGCGCCGTTCGCGATCCCGTCCATTGCCCCGACGTCTCCTGGGCCGATATACGTGTCGTAATATCCGACCGTGCGCGGATTTTCCGGATCCTGCAACGAAAACACCTGAAGCCCATCGTGATATGCTGAGACAAATACGTACGGCCAGCGCACTTCGTGATTGTGTGCGAGGTTTTTCCAGTTGGCCGTCCACGCCGATATCGGGCTGCGGATGTTCGTAACCTCGCCGTCCAAGGCGGGCTTCAGATCAAAAATGCGAAGCGGTGCATACTGATACTCCGTTTCTCCAACCGCGTACCGACCGTCGGGACTGGGCGTAAATGTGTGACCCCAGGTGACGCCGCTTACACCGGTGATCGAAATCTCGAGGGTGGGATTATCAATGTCAGTGATGTTGTAGACGTAATACCCGCCCGTTCCCCCACCGTAAAAACGATCCTGTTCGGTATCCGGATGCCAGGCAGCATACAGATCATGATAACCTCGATAATCACCTTCGGCGCCTTCTGGAACCGGAATCGTGCCCACCAGAGCATTTTCAACGTTTCCTTCGACGACGCGCCCGAGATCGTAGACCTGGGCATATGTATTCTGTGTGGTGGCCAGCAAATAGACGCGGCCGTTCGAATGTTTATAGATAAAAATATTGTGGAAGCCACCCGGATTCTCGGAGTTTCGAATCCTGGCCACGTCCGTCACAGACGCAGCATCAGGGAGATTTGTCACGTCCAGGATGATAGCGCCGAGGTCCGAGTCCGGACCGCCGAAAAACTGATACGACTGGACTACATAATAGCGGTCATTCCACTTGAAATATTTTACATCCATACCGCCCAGCATGGTATGTAAATCCTGATTCTCGATGCGCCATCTCAGTAATACAGAGGGGTTGTCCGGATCGCTCAGATCGATAATATCTGTTCCATAGACACCCGTTTCGCTTCCAATATATCCTCGCGAGACATAGGCGTATGGCCTGCTCATTTCCTGTTCGATCTCAATATCCATCGTGTTCAGCGCTGCTCCGAGTGGGATGTGTCCGGAGACGGTGATGTTGGCTGTTCCGCGCTCCTGAGCGTTCCATTGAGCGCTCGAAGGCTGCGAAACGCTCGCAGCAAGCAGTAAAAGAACAACCGGCAATATGGGTTTTTTCATGACTCCCTCAATTCGTGATAAAATTCAATTCGAGACAAAACGGGCATTGCCTATTCGTGCAGACTCTCCAATCCTGATTCGTGCCTTCTCGTGTTGCTTCTCTCCAATCCTAATGTGTGCCTTCTCGTGTTTCTTCGTCCCAATCCTGGGCGCTCGAAATATCGGGCATTCCCCAGTCTTCTCCATTCCATCCGTCGAATCCCTCCATGCGGAACGTCCAGAATCCTGTCGTCATATCTGAGACCACAATGAGGCCGTCTGCATTTCGGACATCCACTCCGAATGCGCCATTGATTACCTCAATCCATTCGTACGTGGGCGGGCCGGTATACGTGTCGTAATATCCGACCGTGCGTGGATTTTCCGGGTCCTGCAGCGAAAATATCTGCAATCCGTCCAGATATCCTGAAACGAATACATACGGCCAGCGCACTTCGTGGTTATGAACCAGGTTTTTCCAGTTGGCTGTCCAGGCCGAGACAGGACGCCGAATATTGGTGACCTCTCCGTCAAGAGCTGGTTTCAGATCAAAAATGCGAAGCGGTGCATACTGATATTCAGCCTCGGCAACCACATATCGGCCATCCGGACTGGGCGTAAACGTGTGACCCCAATCTACTCCGCTCACACCGGTAATCGAGATCTGGAGTGTGGGATTGTCAAGGTCCGTGATGTCAAAGACGTAATAACCTCCGGTGCCACCTCCATAAAACCGATCCTGTTCCGTATCAGGATGCCAGGCAGCGTACAGGTCGTGATAGGATGTTCGTCGTTGGTCCGGACCCGCTGAGGATGGAATTGGAATCTGACCGACCAGGGCGTTTTCCTCGTCGCCGTCAACGATCATCCCCAGATCATAAGCGTGAGCCATCCCGGTGCGTGCCGTGGCCAGAAGAAGGATTCTGCCCGTGGAATGTTTGTAGATAAAAATATTGTGGAAGCCGCCCGGGGTGTCCGGTGTGCGCATGCGGGTTACCTCTGTGACTGTTGATGGATCAGGAAGGCCGGTTACATCAAAAATGATTGCTGCGAGGTCATGTTCAGGTCCTCCACCAAATTCAAAAGACTGCACCACGTAATAGCGCCCCTTGTATTTGAAATACTTGACGTCCATACCGCCGCGATTCGGGAGCAGATCCTGATTTTCAAGACGCCATCTGAGTATTACCCGCGGGCTCGTCGGGTCGCTGATATCAATGATATCCATGCCTTTCGGGCCCTCTTTAAGAATCGACGCTCGTCCGACATATGCGAAAGGACGGGACAATTCCTGTTCCACTTCCAGGTCAGTAACACTCATTCGCGCCCCCAGAGGAACGTGTCCTTCGACGCTGATATTGTCAGTGCCCCGGCGCAGGGCCGTAGACTGCGTGTTTTGCGCGCGAGCGGGGCTTGCCGAAAGGCCGGCAGCAGTCAGCAGAAAAAACAGTCGGAAAAAGAGATGTTTCATGATCTGGCGGTGGGTGGACGTATGGATTGGTCTGATGTTTGATATATGGAGGAAGTCTGGAAGCATGTCATGTCATCTTACGGGAACCGGATCCCAATCCTGGGCGCTGGAGACATCGGGCATCCCCCAGTCCTCGCCTCGCCAGCGCTCAAAACCCTCCATCCTGAACGCCCAGAATCCCGTCGACTGATCGCTTACGACAATCAGGCCGTCGGCGTTGCGCACATCAACACCCCATGCTCCGTCATATACATTCCACGTATACGGGCTGCCCGTACGCCGTGATGCAGCACCGCGGTCATTGTGAACGCCGTTGAATGTATCATAATATGCGACGGTGAACGGATCGGTAGGATCCGACATATCAAAAACGGTCATACCACTCTGATAGGCAGCCACGAATACGAAGGGCCAGCGGACCTCATGATTGTGAGCCAATGCGTCCCACTCGGCGTGCCAGACACCGATGGCGTGGTCAATATTTTTGTCCGGTCCGTTCAGTGCTGGTCTCAGGTCGAAAATGCGCAGGGGCTGAAACTGGAATTCTGTTTCTCCTATCGCAAAATTTCCATCCGGGGTCGGTGTGAACGTGTGTCCCCACGAGACGCCTGGAACACCAAGTATGGTGACGAGCAGTTCCGGGTTCGCGAGGTCTGTTACATCATACACGTAATATCCGCTTCCTCCCCCTCCATAGAAGCGGTCCTGTCCTGACTCTTCGTGGTATGCGACATAAAAGTCGTGATATCCTCGCGACCACATGCCTTCCGTCTGGGCGATCGGAACACGAGCGACCAACTCCCGATTTTCGTCATGAAGCACGGCGTCCATTTCTGTGGTCTCTCCGTCAATGAACATGGCCATGTCGAATACTTTCGCATATTGTCCGGATGTAGCGAATAACAATGGTGTTCCGGAGGAGTGTTTATACATGTAAATGTTGTGGAAACCACCGAGCTGCTCGCTCTGGCGTATTCGGCCGACCTCTGTCAGTCGATCAGGCAGATCTGTGACATCAAAAACAATCGCTCCTACGTCCGAGTCGGGGCCTCCCTGCCGCATTTGCATACCCTGCACATAATACATTCGGCCATCATGTTCAAAAAGCCGTCCGTCTGTGGCGCTGCCCTGATGAAGGTCCTCGTTTTCGATTCGCCAGCGCTTGATAACCTTCGCATGGTAAGGATCCGAAAGATCGATCACATCGAAACCTATGGACGTGGCCCGCCGGGTAACGTACGCATATGGCCGAGACATATCCTGCTCTATCTCAATGTCTGCCACTGATCCTGGAGCGCCCAGCGGGATGTGTGACACAACACTGATATTGGATGATCCACGCAGACCCGGGGGCGGCGGATGCACGGGTTGCTGAATGCCGCGTTGGGCAGCAGCAGAGACCGGTGACAGAGCCGGCAAAAATACCAGGATTGAAAAAAGAAGGGTTTTGCAGGAAGATGTTCGAAGGGCAGTGTTTTTCACGGCTGAAAATCCTCCCCGGCAGGCCAGGTAGAAGAATGGACAGGCCCGTTCTCCCAGTTCTGAACGGTGGAAATATTTGGATACCCCCAACCGCGACCATCCCATCCCTGGAAACCGTCCATTCGAAACGCCCAGAGCCCGGTATTTGAATCGGTGACCACGATCAGTCCATCGCTGTTTCTGACGTCGATATCCCATGCGCCGGTTCTTTCGGTCGCCGCGTCAGAGACCGCAGAGGATTTTCCCGCCCACGTGAGATAATAACCTGCCGTATAGGGTTCGAGTGGATTTCGCATATTGATGACCTGGAAGCCATCCTCCATGGACGCGGCAAACACAAACGGCCAGCGAACCGCCATATTTTCAGTTTGATTCTTCCAGTTGGCTACCCAGGCGCCGAGAGCAGTTCGGATCTGGACAGGAGACTCGCCGAACGCGGGCTGGATATCAAAAATTCGAAGTGGCGAAGCCCGATACCCGGCTGTAGTCACAATCAGAGAACCATCCGGAATGGGAGAAATTCCGTGACCGATCTGTATGGCCGCTGAGGAGACCGTCGCAATCAACGAGGGGTTGATCGGATCAGAGATATCATACACGTAATATCCGCCAGCGCCGCTCGTATAGAGTCTGTCCACTTCCGATTCTACATGGTACGCGGCCTGCATATCGTGAAACCCGTAATCCACGTTCGGAATTTCTTCCGGGATTTCAATCTCAAACACGGGAGTTGTGTTTCCAGAGAGTAGAGACTGCACATCGAAGCCATCCAACGTGCCACCACCCGCGCCGAAAAGCAAGGTAATGTTATTGGAATGTCGGTAGGCAAAAAGGTGGTGATAACCCCCGACGCGCCTGATTCGTGCCGATTCCTTCACTTTGCCGGAGGCGATCTCGGTCACATCAAAAACGATTGCCGCAAGCTCGCTGTCCGGGTCGTCCTTCGTGAACTGCACACCAAGAACCACGTAGTACCTGTCATTCGCTTTAAAATGTGTAATATCTGTAGCGCCCACGCCATCGTGATTCGAGGCAAAATTCCACTCGTATAAAATATCGGGTTCCGATGGAGTGGACAGGTCAAGAGCCGTAAACCCGGACGGGTTGAATCGTCTCGCCACATACACGAATGGCCGGTTTTCATCCTGTTCGATGGTGAGATCACCGGTGCGTCTGCCCAGTGCTTCAAATCCGCCTGTTGTTTCTCCGGTTACGGCCAGCGTACCACCGAGTGGATGGTGCGATACAAATTCAATGTTCCGAGACGAGTAGGGAGTCCCGTTCTGCCGGGCCCTCGCGGTGCGAATCCCCACGAGAGCCACGACGAACAAAAGCAGCACGAGGGATGTCGACCAGACAGGTGGGCTCGCGCCTGTGCGATTGTCATCAAAGCGGTCGAAAGCGAAACAAAAACGCATAAAACGAGCGGATAAAAAACGCTGCAAGGGATATAACGGGAATGACAAGGGTACGAAAACGGGTCGGCAAACGCAATGAAATCCGGTGTTTATACCAATTCCAGTGAGGGTTCGCGGATAAACACCAGAAGAAGGTCGTAGGCTTTTATGAGACGCGCTCGTAACGTGCGTGCTTCTTCGAAAAATGTCCGCTGATAAGACCGATACTGGCGTCGCCCCTCCGGCGTTTCGACCGGTATAGGTTGCAGTCCTGCTGAAGAAAGATCGTATGGGCTGGCCCGCATGTCTACTTCCCGAATTTTGTTGGCCAGAAAAAAAGCGTCTGCGATCAAATCCGAAGGGATCCACGGGTATCGTTTAAATGCCCATTTAAAAATATCCATATTGGTATGCAGGCACCCGGGTTGTTCGGATGAGAACATATCCTCGCGTCTCAGAAAAATTGCATTTTGTGAACGGGCACCCTTGGTGAAGAATCGAAATGCATCGAAATGAGTGCATGAGAGCACATTATTGTGGACGACCTCGTTTATTTCATGTCTCTCCAATCGAAGCGGTGTACCAGCGTGCCGTACCTGATCCGTGCCATAAACCATTGCCCATTCATGCATTCCGGCGCATCCGAATTGAGGGGTGCGTTGCTGCACGGCGACGAGGAGATCCCGAATCCAGAGGGTCGACTTCCAGAGTTGCGCCGGAAATCGTCGAGGTGAAAGCCGTACACCTTCACTCGTCTTTTCGAATTCTTTTTGTTCCAGGAACCGACGGGCCGACCGGCCAACGAGTACAATACCGGCGCCGGGTGACCAACGCCGCAGTTGTGCCGGTGCGAAATTGTAATATTCGAAAATAAAATCGCTGATCGGGTCTTTCCGATGCTGACTTCTTCGCCTGAGGTGACCCTCCACAAAACTGTCTATACGGTTTTCATGTTCGCGGACCGCTTCGCACCATTTATCTTGGGAATAACGAATGCTTTCAGAAAAATTCATGCCTTCGTAAAAGTTTCTATCCATCATGCAACGCCGTCGAAGGAAATGCGTGCAAGCTTTACCACACCATTCCGGAATCCAGCATGACACGATTCATGAGAGTTTCGCACTTTTCTGAAATATACGTACCCGTTGTTCTCGCCTTGGCCCTGATGGCGAACCAATCTGTGGAAGTGTTGGCTCAACAGGCAGAACCACGCACGTTCATCATTGAATCGGATTCGTCAGAATTTGCTTTTACTGTTGCTCATTTTGGAATGTTTGACGTAGACGGTTTTTTTCAGGACGTGAGCGGATTTGTTGAGGTGGATTTAATCAGGGAAATGCCGCTTCGTGCCGAGATTGAATTGCGTGTAAAGAGTATTGACACGGACGATGAATCACGCGATGAAAACTTGCGATCCGATGAGTTTCTGGACGCAGAAAAATTTCCGCTGATTCGGTTTGAGAGTCTCTACGTCAGAAACCTGAAGTCGGCCGGTGAATCCGGCGACGGGGCAGGAAATTATCAGATTGCGGGAAAAATCACCATTTTCGGGGTGACAAAGGATATACAGGTGCCTTTCACTTTCGAGATCAAGGAGGAGACCGAGCGGGCCATCATCTCGATCCGGGCAGAATTCCAATTATCCCGCAAGGATTTCAACCTGAGTTTTGGCCGATTTATGGATGCCATTGTCGGAGACAAGATTTCCGTAACGGTTCGAATCGTTGCGCGGGCTCAGGCGTAGCAGCAGGTATTACAGATGCACACACTTTTGTTATGATTCGATTATTACGAGGATTGATTTACGGTATTGCAGCCGGGATAGCGGCCGCTTTTGTGATCGACCACCTGGACAACTGGAAACGAGTAGAATCCGGAGGGCAACCGCGCCTTGGTGATGGATCGACGAAGCCTAAGAAGGCTGATTCTGTTACAGACGAAAATCTCAACGACAATGCCAAGCAAGCCTTGCTGGATGAGCTCGGTGCTCAATTATGATGTGATGTCGGAGAATACTGAAGTCGGTAAACATCTGGCGTGAATCGCAAGTCTTTGTATCTGTCTTACAATGAGTTGTGTCGATGTGGTGGCTTCAAAACGGGCGATCCCGGCATCGTGTTGCTTATGATCCGGATGGAAAATGAGCGTTGGCTTTGCAGTCACAAAAAACATAATTTCATGCCCTGTCGTCGCAACCAAAAACATGTACATCACATGGGACTGCTGAGCACTTCATCAATACCGACCTGGCTTCGGATTGTAATTTTGGCAGTAGTCGGATTATTGATTTTTTTTCGAGGCGAACTCGGGTCTGAAGATGCAGAAGTGCATGAATCGGATACCCGGACCGGTGTCGTGGTCAGCGTGCCTGATGGTGCGTTCTTCGAATATGATCGACTGCCGCGAGCTTCGCTGACAAGCGAATCCATTCTGTCCGCCGCGTTTGTAGTTACGGACGAAGTGTTCAATTCGGAATTAATGGCTCCCTACGACATCTTACACCACTCGATCTTCCGTAATAATACCCGCTATATTGAACCCTTCATTGTATCGGAAACGGGAGAAGTTTTAACGACCTTCGAGGGAATCGCTGTAGCGCCGCATTATTCCTTTGACAATGCTCCGCCCATCGATATTCTTCTTATTCCGAGTACCAACGGCAGCATGTCCCGCGACCTTGAGAATCCGAGGTATATGGAATGGCTGCGCGAAGCTGTAGCGCGTGCGCGGTTCGTGGTGACTCTGTGTGATGGTGCGTTTCCGCTGGCAGAAACGGGTGCGCTCAACGGCCGGATCGCGACGACGTTTCCTGGGGACAGGGATCAGTTTGCCAGACGGTACCCGGATATAGACGTAAAATATGATGTCCGGTTTGTGCATGACGGTAAATTTATTACATCCGTAGGAGGTGGTATGAGTTATGAACCGGCCCTGTATCTGACCGAGCTTCTATATGGGCGCGAGGACGCTATCGAAACCGCTACTGGACTTGTCTGGGACTGGAATCTGGACGCCGTACCGCACCTGAAGGTTTCGAGGTAAACATGCCCCGATTCGTATGAAGCCAATCGCTCGTCTGAAACCGATCGAATGTCCGGCCTGTGCGCTGGAATCTGAATCAGGACAGGAATCATGTCCGTATTGCGGGTATGAGTTTCCTGTGGAGTCGGCGCCGCGACGCTGGATGGCCTGGGTCATGGCGTTCTTGATGATTTTGCCGCTCCTCTACATTCTTCGGCGTCTGTTATGATTCACGATAGTCCTCCCGTTACGATCTGATGGCACTCGATATTCCTTCCTCCCTGTTCGGCGCGATATCCAACGAAGAGTTTCTGGCTGATTACTGGCAGACGAAACCACTTTTAGTCAGGAACGCGTGGCCGAATTTCATCACGCCCCTGCTGCCGACCGATCTCAAACAATTGTCCTGCCGGGACGACGCGGAGAGCCGGCTGGTCCTGGAACGAGGAGGGGATTATCCCTGGGAAGCGCGCTTCGGTCCATTCGAGATCGAGGATTTTCAGGATTTACCGGATTCTCACTGGACTTTGCTCGTTCAACATGTGGATTTTCTGAATCCGGAGGTCGGACGCATGCTGGAAGCCGTGGATTTTCTTCCCAACTGGCGTCTGGACGATATAATGATCTCCTACGCACCGGGCGAGGGAGGAGTCGGAGCTCATATCGACAATTATGATGTGTTTTTATTGCAGGCACACGGGCGACGTCGGTGGCAGATCAATACATCGCCGGTAAAGGAAGAAAACCTGGTGCCCGACCTGGATGTGAGGATTCTTGCCGGATTTGAGGCCGACGAAGAGTGGGTCCTGGAGCCCGGTGATATGTTATACCTTCCACCACGGATTGCTCATCTGGGTATTGCGCTCGAACACTGTATGACATTTTCCATCGGATGCCGGGCGCCTTCCGAACAGGGCCTTGTCACGGCCTTCCTGGAACACGTATTGACGAATTTGGACGAAGAACGATTTTTCTCGGACCCGGGTCGACCTGTTGCCGACAACCCCGGTGCTGTGGGTAGTCAAATCAAGGAGTTCGCCGACTCAGCTTTGAAGGATGCCCTCGCGAGCGGTGATCTTTTTGATCGGTGGCTGGGAGAATACCTGACGATCGGTCCGGGTTTTGAGTCAGACGATGATGATACCGTTTCTCTGATGACTCGCAAAAATCTACTCCACATCATGCATACCGGCGGTCGACTTCGACCCGTCACTACGTCCCGGATTGTGTATGACCGGCTGGGCAGCGGGCAGCTTGTACTGTTCGTAAACGGGGAGTCAATGGATGTGCCGTCAGATCTTGAATCTTTTCTCAACAAACTGACTCGCTCGCGTGGTATTGATGCGGCCGATATGCCCGAGGCGGGCACCGCTGAATACGATGTCGCAGCGGAACTGGTCCATGTGCTGTACTCGTCGGGCGCTTTTCGCCTCTGACGGAACATCATGCCCGGATGCCCGGATGCACGGAAGCACGGATGCACGGAATAAACTCAGGACACCGTAAATAAGGCTCCCTTTCTTTCTGCAGAGCCTTCGTGTCCTACCGGTTCTCGATCGAAACCCAGTCTTGCTGAGTCGGGCCTGTGTAGATCTGCCGCGGACGATTAATTCGCTTGTGGGGATCGTTCTTCATTTCACGCCACTGCGCAATCCAGCCGGGAAGACGCCCTATCGAAAACATTACCGTAAACATATTCGTCGGGATTCCCATGGCGCGGTATAAAATGCCGCTGTAGAAATCGACGTTGGGGTATAATTTCCGTTCCACAAAATAGTCTTCTTTCAGAGCGATGCTCTCCAGTTCGAGGGCAATTTCCAGCAGCGGATCGCTTACGCCAAGTTCCTCCAGTACGCTGTCCGTAATTCCTTTAATAACACGAGCGCGGGGATCGAAGTTTTTATAGACACGATGCCCGAAACCCATCAGTCGGAAGTTTGAACTTTTATCCTGCGCCATCTCCACGTATTTGCGAACATTTCCTCCGTCGTCTCGAATCAATTTGAGCATCTTGATAACCGCTGTATTGGCTCCGCCGTGGAGTGGTCCGCTCAGGGCGCTGATGCCGGCCGAGATGGAGGCAAACAGGTTCGCGTCGCTGCTTCCAACCATTCGGACCGTAGATGTACTGCAGTTCTGCTCGTGGTCCGCATGTAAAATGAGTAACATGTCCAGGGTCCGCTCTACCAGCGGAGAGACGACATACTCCTCCGACGGCACGGCAAACATCATGTGCAGGAAGTCTGCCGAAAACCCCAGATCATTCCGCGGATAGATATACGGCTGTCCGATGGACTTCTTGTACGAAAAAGCAGCAACCGTTTTCAACTTTGCCAGGAGCCGGATGATATTGAGTTGAATTCCCGCTTCGTCTTCGCCCGGGGCGTAATACGCGGAAAGTGATGCGACGATGGTCGAGAGTACACTCATCGGAGGGGCCGCTGGTGGATACCCCTCGAAGAATTTTTTCATGTCCTCATGGAGCAGACTGTGTCTGGTCAGCTCCAGGTTGAAGGCCTCGATCTGCGCCGAAGAAGGGAGTTTGCTGAAAATCAGAAGAAACGCTACTTCGAGAAAAGTGGCTTTCTCGGCAAGGTCTTCAATAGAATACCCGCGGTATCGGAGTATTCCTTTTTCCCCGTCGATAAACGTTATACTGCTCTCGCAGGACCCTGTATTACCATACCCGGAATCGAGAGTAATGGCTTTTGTTTCGGCACGAAGTTTATGGATTCCGATGCCTACTTCACCTTCGGAGCCTATGGTGACCGGAAGCTCTACTTCCCAATCGTCGAGCGTCAGTTTTGCAGTCTTCATATATGATTCGTTGTCGCGTACGGTCTACCTTTAACGGTAATCGAAGGATAAAGATTTTGCCTAAACAGATGAATTTGTGCTGAAAACCGTGAATATCTGGCAAACCATTGAGGATCTGGTAGTCAATCATGAGTCCTTGCCCGGTTTATTCAATCCGTATTCAGATACGCATCCGGAGTGGGATCTGCCGGATGCGACCTCCATTCGCGTGGACAATTTGAAGAGATACATAGACGATCATTCGGGTGAAATTGAAATTTTGCTGGTGGCAGAGGCGCCGGGACCGTGGGGTTGCCGTTTCTCGGGCATTCCTATTACGAGCGAAGCTCAACTGTTGGACGCGGACTTTCCAGCCAAGGGCCGGCAGTCGACTCGTCGGGATGAGCCATTTTCCGAGTACAGCGCTTCGATATACTGGCGAATTCTTGCGCCGTATTACGGCCAACTCTTTACCTGGAATACAGTACCCATGCATCCGTATCATCCGGGAAAGCTTGACTCAATTCGAACACCAAGACAATCGGAGATCAATCTTTTTTTGCCGGTTCTTGAGGCTGTTGTTTCATGGGCGATGCCGCGAAAAATCCTGGCGGTTGGTCGTAAAGCCGAGAATGCCATCGGGCGTATTGGTGTTGAGGCCGAGTACGTAAGGCATCCGTCTCAGGGAGGGGCAAAAATGTTTGAAGCAGCGGTGCTGCGCGTTGTAGAAGAGTTAGGCCTGCAACCTGTTGTACGTCAGACCACTATGGAGACAGACGGATTATGAGTGATCTCTTCGATGCCAACGCTGCGCGTTATCGATCCGAGCGGGCACCTCTTGCGGATCGGATGCGACCCCGTACACTCGACGAATTCGTCGGGCAGGAGCACATTCTGGGCCCCGCGCGGCTGTTGAGACGTGCTATCGAGGCGGATCAGCTCTCTTCTATTTTGCTCTTTGGTCCCCCGGGGACGGGCAAAACTACGCTGGCTCGGATTATTGCCAATACGACGAAGGCAAATTTCGTCACGCTGAATGCTGTTCTGTCCGGCGTGAAAGATATCCGGGCGGCCATTTCCGAGGCAACCGAAAGGTTGCGTCATCATACACAGCGAACGATTCTTTTCGTCGATGAGGTGCACCGGTTCAATAAGGCACAGCAGGACGCCCTTCTTCCGCATGTCGAAAATGGCACCGTGACACTGATCGGAGCGACCACAGAGAATCCGTATTTCGAAGTGATCAAGGCGCTCGTCAGTCGTTCTCGCGTTTTTGAGCTTCAGTCGCTGGACCAGGCCGCCTTGGCACGCATCGCCGAACAGGCGCTTGGCAACGAGGAAAGGGGTTACGGCAAGCTGGAAATTGAAATGGAGGACGGGGCCCTTGATCATCTCATCCATACTTCGAATGGTGACGCGCGATCGCTTCTGAATGCCCTGGAACTGGCTGTCGAGACGACTCTTGAAGATTCAAGTGGCGTGCGGCATATTACGTTGGAAGTCGCCGAAGAAAGTATCCAGCGGCGTGCCGTCCTGTACGACCGCGAAGGAGACGCACACTATGACACGATCAGCGCTTTTATCAAAAGTCTCCGTGGATCGGATCCCGATGCAGCCCTGTACTGGATGGCCCGGATGGTATATGCGGGCGAAGATCCTCGTTTCATTTTCCGCCGAATGTTGATATTTGCCGCCGAAGATATCGGACTGGCGGATCCGCAAGCCCTTCAAATGGCAGTTTCGGCGTCGTACGCATTCGATTATGTGGGCATGCCGGAGGGGCGTTTCATCCTGTCGGAGTGCTGCCTGTATCTGGCCACGGCGCCGAAAAGCAATTCGACCAGTACGTTTTTTGACGCCCTTCGATACGTAGAAAATGAACAGTCGGAGGTGGTCCCCAATCATCTCAAAGATGCCTCGCGGGATGCAAAAGGACTCGGGCACGGCAAGGATTATCAATATCCGCATGCTTATCGGGCGCATTATGTCCCACAGCAATATCTTCCGGAAAACATGCAGGGCATTTATTTTTATGAGCCTTCCGGTCAGGGTTTTGAGAAACAGATCGCTGAACGACTGAAATACTTTCAGAATCGGGATGAAAAAGACAGTATCAAAAAACGTGTGCTCAGATACGCAGCCGAGGATGATAGAGACGACTAAGAATAATCGACGCACCTGAAGGCGGCTCACCGATCCACGAACCACGAACCACGAACCACGAACCACGAACCACGATCCACGAACCACGATCCACCGAACCACCGAACCACGATGCACCGAACCACAAACCACTGAACCACGATCCAGCGAATCACGATGCACAGACTACTCCGTCTGGCGAATGCCATTGACCGTTTTAACGAGAGGATCGGGAAGAGTCTTTACTGGTTGACGCTCGGCATGGTTTTGCTCGGTGCGTTGAACGCGATATTCCGATATCTGGATCGCTACACCGGATGGGGCCTCAGTTCCAATACTTGGCTCGAACTTCAGTGGTACTTCTTCTCGATCCTGTTTTTGCTGGGGGCTGCGTATACGCTTAAACATGATGCTCATGTTCGTGTCGATGTCCTCTTTTCGCGACTGGGGCCAAGGGGTCAGGCTATGATAAATCTGGCGGGCGTGATTCTGTTTCTGATCCCGTTCTGCATCCTCATGTTGTGGACGTCCTGGCCTGCGATTCAACATACCTGGTCGGTTCTGGAGGTTTCTCCGGATCCTGGCGGATTGCCCCGATATCCGATTAAAACGGTCGTGCCCGTGGCCTTCGTTTTGCTGCTGGTTCAGGGTATTTCCATGGGAATCAGACAGGCTGCGATTCTTCTGGGGTATGACGCAGAGTCTGTGGCGGGCTCTGGCGAGGATTCGGGCAAGGTGTCCAACAAGATCCACAACGGCAGCGGGGAGCAATCCTGATGGAAGAATACCTCGGGCCTCTCATGTTTGCGGCCGCCCTGATCATGATATTCACGGGTTTCCCCGTCGCCTTCGCTCTTGCCGGAACCGCTATTCTGTTTATGTTCATCGGTGTCGGAGCAGGAATTTTTGACTGGTCCTTCATGCTCGCCATGCCGGACCGAACATTTGGAATCATGGCGAACATGGTGCTTCTCGCCATTCCGTTTTTCATTTTCATGGGGACGATGCTGGCGAAGTCTCGCTTGGCCGAAGATCTGCTGATCACGGTAGGTCAACTGTTCGGACCGGTTCGCGGGGGGCTGGCTATCGCTGTGGTTCTTGTGGGAGCATTGCTCGCCGCGGCAACAGGTGTGGTCGGAGCGTCGGTGGTTGCCATGGGTCTGATCTCTCTGCCGGTCATGATGCGGTACGGATATTCCAACGAACTGTCGACGGGAATTATCGCGGCTTCCGGTACGCTGGGTCAAATTATTCCACCCAGTGTTGTACTCGTTGTGCTGGCCGACCAGATGGGAATTTCCGTGGGCGACCTTTTTATCGGTGCTCTGGTACCGGGGATAGCCCTCGCTGTGCTTTTCGCACTGTACGCCGGCGCGGTCGCCTTTTTTCGTCCGGATATGGCGCCGGCTTTACCGCTTTCCAGCAGAGGTATCTCTGGGATGGCTTTAGCCAGACGGGTCTTATTTGTAATGATGCCGCCGCTCGTACTGATTCTGCTGGTTCTTGGCAGCATATTCGCGGGAATCGCCACGCCCACGGAAGCGGGTGCTCTCGGCGCGCTGGGAGCAATTGTTCTTGCGCTCGTGAACAGGCGTCTGGATCTGAAAGCTCTCAAAGAGACGATGGATGAAACGATGCGTCTCACATCGATGGTCATGATGCTTCTTATAGGTTCCACGGCATTCGCACTCGTATTCAGGGGATTAAGCGGTGATTTATGGATCCAGGGATTGCTCACGAATCTTCCTGGCGGCGTAATAGGACTGCTGATTGTAGTAAACCTCACAATTTTTTTCCTGGGGTTCTTCATCGATTTTTTCGAGATCGCCTTCATCATCATTCCGTTGATTGTCCCGGCCGCAATCGAACTCGGAATCGATCTCGTCTGGTTCGGGGTGATGATAGGAATGAATCTGCAGATGTCGTTTCTCACTCCTCCGTTCGGGTTCGCGCTTTTTTATCTGCGAAGCGTAGTTCCCCCCGAAATTCCCACATCGGCCATCTACAGGGGGGTCATTCCTTTCATCTGTATCCAGATCGTGGGTCTGTTGCTGATCATTATTTTCCCGGAGCTGGTGACCTGGTCTTTTTGAAGCGCTCCGTTTGAGCGCACGCCATTACCATGCGCGCCGTTTCAGGACCCGTTTTTCTTGTCCACTGGTGTGCGCCCGATAATATCGACGAGCGTGTCGGGATCGAGTCCATGTTTCCCTTCAAAAATCGTCACGAGGATGGGATTGGTGGTCGAATCCATCAGCGGCAATATCTCGTCGAATTGAGAGGGCGGTGTAAATCGATCCTTCGTACCCGTAACCCAGTCGACGCGGCAGTTTGACAGTTTTTTCTGGAATTCGGGATTTCTCAGTTCGGCAGCGGGCGTTCCGCCCCAGAGAACCAGGCGATCCGGAATAACAGCGCCCGACGAAATCCAGCGAGTGGCCGTGGATGACCCCTGCGAAAATCCGAGTATACCGACTCTCGCGGGACGCCCGCGTTGACCTTCAGTAACGTGATTATACACCGCATCCAGGTACGCCACGTAATCCTCGATCTCTGAATCACGCTCGACGCTGGTCATCCATGAGGCCCCGATATTTCCGTCGTGATTTCGACGGTAAAAACGCGACAGGGCTTCGGGTGCTACGAACAGGGTGTTTTCGTCGAAAACGGACCGAAACAATTCGAGGAATTCTTCGGCGCGTTGCGCGTAACCGTGAAGAATGAACCACACGGTATCTACAGGGCGGTCAATTGGTTGTGATGTGCAGATCAACGCGGTTTTTTGAACGCAGAGGCTTGTGCATATTATCGGACCGTTATTCATGCCGCCGCCTCGTCGATATCACGGATAATCGCGAGGTGATGTTCGGCATGGATTCGAATCATACGCAGCCACGTTCTTGCGTCTGCATGTCCGAGAATCGGATGGGGCAGGTAGTACGATTTTTCCGGGAGAGCGGGTGCAATGTCGGCCATACGTTGAAAGGCCATTCGGCTCACCCGGCTCCATTTCTGAATCTCGTCGAAGCCTGTGTCCGGTTCCGGTTGTACCACCGATGGAGCATGGATCGAGTTTCGGGGGAATTCTCCTTTTTCCAGAAACTCGACTGCAACGTCCAGGGTCGTTGCCGACGCAACCGCAGGTTCTTTTTCGGAGAGAATTCGGCCGATCGAGCGCCACATACCCGAATTGGACATACATATATGTACAATCTGCTGGGCAATCGACCACTTCGAAATGTCCGGTGCCGATGAAAGCAACTGCTGCTCCGGCCAGCCGAGGATTTCGTCCATTGCTCCGTAGAATTTCGAAATCCGATCGTATTCGTAGACAGGCTCGATGTTCATTTAAAAAATTCCTGAAATGCGGGTAAGAAACGGATTTCCGACGGAACTGAGACCACGTCAAAGAGATTTCTGGTGTGATACGAAGAGAAGTTCGCACGGTCCAGTTCCTCGAACTGCTCCAGCAGCCGGTTGAACAGGCCGTCTGTGTTGACCAGAGCGACAGGTTTGTTGTGATAGCCGAGTTTTTTCAGGGTGATGACTTCGAGAAATTCTTCCAGCGTTCCTATTCCGCCGGCCAGTGCAATGAAGGCATCCGATCGGCGCCAGATAATTGATTTGCGCTCACTCATGGATTCCGTCACGATGAGTTCGTCGGCAAGCGCATAGGCTCGTCCATCAATTTGATTCAGTCTGTCCGGGATCACGCCCGTGACATGTCCACCTCCCGCGTGTACCGCGCGGGCGAGTACCCCCATCAGACCAACGTCCCCTCCACCGAATACAATCGCGAGGCCGTTCGCTGAAAGAAGTTCTCCCAATTCCTGTGCTACATCCAGATATTTCTTTTCCAGATCAATACTTGATGCGCAATAGACGGCAATCTGCTTCACAATAATTCGGGGGCTGAGATACGGGACCTGAACCAGGGGTTTTTGCTGAATGTGTTTATTTATCGCGGAAGGCGAACGAAGCATAGGTGTGTTCAGCCACTCGCATCCATTGATTCGAATCGGTTTGCCAGCCTGTATAATCTTCGAATACCTTTCGATATGCTGCATCGCCGGCAGCGGCAGAAGACATCAGGTCGAGTGAGATCCGCTCTGCCTCAAGCATGATATCCTGGGCGAATGGCCTGAGCTGTACGCCGTTTGACAGCAGTCTGTTCAGAGCTGCAGGGTTTTTAAAGTCATATTCTGCCAGCATGTCAATGTTTGCCTCGGCCGCCGCTGCCGCAAGCGCGGCCTGGTATTCAGACGGAAGTTTGTTCCATTGGTCCTGATTGATATAGAAGCTCAGACCGGGAGCCGGCTCCCACCACCCCGGGAAATAGTAGTTTTTTGCAACTTTGTAAAACCCGAGGCGCTCGTCGTCATACGGGCCGCTCCACTCTGTGGCATCGAGGGCGCCCCGTTCGAGTGCCGTATAGATTTCGCCCGCAGCTAAGACCTGCACATTGACTCCCATCGCATCCATGACCTGTCCGCCGAGTCCCGGAATTCGCATTTTGATCCCGTTCAGGTCGGCCAGAGAATTAACTTCCCTCCGAAACCAGCCTCCCATCTGCGTACCGGTATTGCCACCCGGAAAATTGATGATATTGAAATCCGAAAACATCTCCCGGGTCAGATCCAGGCCGTTACCGTGATACATCCAGGCGTTATACTGACGCACCGTGAGGCCGAAGGGCACGGTACAATCGAATGCGAGGGCAGGATTCAATCCGATGTAGTAATAACTGGCAGAATGTCCGATCGCAACAGTGCCCTTCTGGACGGTTTCCAGAACCTGGTTGTAGGGAACCAGTTCTCCGGCCGGAAAAACACGGATGGTAAATCGGGCGTCGGTAAGCTCCGAAACCCTTTTCGAAAGGACTTCAGCGGCTCCAAAAATGGTATCCAGCGACCTTGGGAAACTCGACACCAGTTGCCAGCTGACTCTGGGGCGTGTCAGTACGGTTGCTGCGCCGCCATCACTGGTGGAAGATCCACACCCGGCAAGCGCAGTACTTGCGACGGCTGCCGAGCCGGCTACTCCCAGGGATGCTTTTCGGACGAATTCTCTCCGTTTCATTTGATTCATCAACTTATTGGGATACTGACAGGATTGTGCCCGATTCGGTTCAGCCTCTCGGCCGAAGAGGTCGCATGACGATTTCAGAAATGAGGTAATTATCCGGAGCTTCCAGGACGTGTAATAACGTCGATGTAATATCCGCCGGCGTCATGGGATTGGCCGAGATATCCGCTCCCGAATCTGCGAAAAACTCGGTATCGATCGACCCCGGGTACAGGCATGAAACCCGAATACCGTCTTCTCGCACTTCTTTCATGAGGGCTTCGCTGAAACCCTTGAGTCCAAATTTAGTCGCGTTGTACACGCTCACCAGGGCATTTCCTACGAGCCCCGCAACAGAGGAAATATTGATGATGTGACCACCGAACTGATTTTGACGATTCTGTTCTTTCATAGGCTCCAGAACGGCTTTCGTACACAGGAAGACGCCGCGTAGATTGGTGTTCATCTGGGCGTCCCAATCCTCAAGGCTCATCTCTTCCAATTTTCCGAATCTTCCGAGTCCAGCGTTATTGATGAGTACATCGATCTGTGCCGATTCGGACAGGATCTTTTTGAACGCGGAAGACACCTCATTCTCGTTGGAGACATCGCATTCAATTCCTCGAAAAGTGGGCCCCAGGTCCGTCTCCAGCTCTCGCAACTTTTCAGCCCGTCGGGCAAGTCCGTATACGATCGATCCTTTGTTGATGAGAGCGTGCGAAAAAGAGTGCCCCAGTCCACTGGAGGCACCGGTCACGACGACAATTTTTCCCTGTAGATCCATTCGATTGAACGCTGTACACATGTATATTTGGACCGTCAAGATAGGAAGAACACGGTGGCAAAACGAGACGGGAACGCGGCGGCGCTCATGGCGTCGCTTTTGAAGAACGGTGGTACGCCGGACCAGCTCGGCACACGTGCGCGCGACTGGAGTCCGGATGATGTGATTCGTGTTCTGGGTGATGTATTGTCCGCCGAGAGGAAAAGGCGAATCGAACGCGTAGTCAGGGACCGAACAAGAACGGTTACTACGGTAGTCGAGGGCATCGTAAACACGGGGAACGTGAGTGCCGTCATGCGAACGGCAGAGGCCTTCGGATTTCAATCATTTCACGTTATTACTGGCAATAATCCGTATAAATATTCAGAGCGAACCACGCAGGGCGCGCAGAAATGGCTCGACGTTTTTGTCTGGAAAAGTGCTTCAGAATGCGTGCAGAATCTGAAAACGGCAGGATACGAAATTGTCGTTACACACATTGATGCGTGTGCAGAGCCACTTCACACCTTGGATTTCACACAGAAAACGGCACTGGTATTCGGCAACGAGCTTTCGGGCGTATCCGAGGAGATGTTGTCTATGGCCCATCGTTCGGTGGTTATTCCATCCACCGGGTTTGTGCGGAGTTTCAATATCTCAGTAGCTGCGGCGATTGCCCTTCATACGGCCGCGCGGGACCGCGTCCGAAAGCTGGGGCGCAGCGGAGATCTTTCGCCGGAAGAGCAGGAAATCCTTACCGCAGAATTTTATATCCGCGCCGTCGCGCACGCCGAAGATATCCTTGAGAAAGCCCTTTAATTATGATTTAGTGCTTTGATCGGATCCGACATGGCGGCTTTGATCGACTGAACAGTCACGGTAAGCAACGCGATGGCAAGCGCGATGGCGGCTGCAAGCAGGAACGATCCAAATTGCAATTCGGTGCGATATACAAATCCATCCAGCCATTCATTCATTCCGTACCAGGCCAGAGGTACAGCCAGAACGATCGCAAGCAGGACCAGGCGCGTGAAATCGCGAGACAACATGATAACGATCTGAGACACAGAGGCTCCCATGGCTTTTCTCAGTCCAATTTCTTTTGTACGCTGTTCGGTGACAAACATCCCGAGACCAAACAGACCGAGGCCCGCAATGACGATAGCAAACAAAGCAAATGACGAGAAAACCCTGCCCAACCGCTGATCCGAGGAATACAGCAAATCAAATTTCTCGTCCAGGAACGAATAATTCAGCGGTTGATCGGGGACAATGGCATCCCATTCCTGCTCGATGAACCTCAGCGTTTCTGCGGTATTCTTGCCATCGGTACGCACAACCAGAGTGGGCATCGGCCGCGTTCCCAGCTTCAATGACAGCGACCCGATTTCCTCCCTCATGGATTTAAAATGATAGTCCCGGACAATCCCCACCACCTCTTTTGAGATCTGTTGACCGTCTGTGCCTTCGAATTCGTACACCAGTTTTCCCAATGGATCGTCCCAGCCGATCTTCGCGAGAGCCGCTTCATTGAGAATAATGGCTGCCGAGTCACTCGGAAAATCACGTGAAAACGCGCGGCCCATTGCAAGCTCTATACCCATGGCTTCGATATAGTCATAGTCAACCATGACCGGAGAGGTCAGGATAAAATCTTCTCGCTCAAATCCCTCGGGTATCAGGGCATCGGCTCCGTGGAGAGATCCGGGAATCGCAGTGGTCCCGCCTACGGCAATGATACTCGTAAGCTCTCTCAGCGAGTTTTTGAAAGCATCGGACTGATCTCTCAGTTTGCCCGCGTTCTCAATCAGAATGACATTCTCCTTGATAAAACCCAGTCGTTTGTTTTGTATGAATGAAAGTTGATCATTTACGACGAGAGTACCGATCAGTAGGGCGACCGAGATTCCGAACTGAAAAACGACGAGCGCATTTCTGAGACGCGGACTCGATTGAGTCATGGACGAGCGACCTTTAATGACGGAGACTGGTTTGAACGAGGAAAGGAAAAAGGCCGGATAGCTGCCCGCAAGAATTCCCACAGTAAGTGCTCCGAGGGCAAGGACGGCCAATATCCCCGGCCGCAGCAAGAAAGACGCGTTCACATTCAACCCGGTCATGGAGTTAAAAATCGGAGTGGTCACGAAAACAAGACCTACCGCGAAAATCATCGCAAATACAGCCATCAGAATCGATTCGCTCAGGAATTGACCGATTAGTTGATTGCGGCTTGATCCTACAATCTTACGGATTCCGACTTCTGTTGCTCGCACGGCCGATCTTGCAGTGGCAAGATTCATAAAATTGATGCACGCAAGCAGAAGAATAAAAAACGCGACGGCAATAAAGAGATACACGTAAGCAATATCACCCGGAACCTGATTGTCGATCGTAAAATTTGAACGTAAATGAACGTCGAGCATCGGCTGCAAATGATATCTCAGATAATTTTGCCCAGTGAGTATTTCATCATAACTTTTTCCGAAAGCAGCCTCGATCTGCGGCCCTGCGTACTGTTTGTACCACGCCGGCAGTTTTGCCTCAAATCCGTCCGCGGTCGAGCCTTTTTGCAGTTTCAAATAGGTAAAGAAATTGTTACTCACCCAGAAGTCGCTTTCCGCCTGCTGAAAACCGGTCATGGATTCCAGAATGGTAAACTGGATGTGCGAGTTTTGTGGTGGATCTGCGACGATACCGGTTACCTCAAATACCGTGGAGTCCGCCAGTATGATCGTCTCGCCCATCGGATCTGAACTCCCGAACAGTTTCAGGGCGATGGTCTGGGTAAGGACTACAGTTGATGGTCGGGCGAGCGCCGTTTCCGGGTTGCCCTGAAGCAACGGAAAAGTCAACACGTCGAAAAACGTGGAGTCCGCCAAAATTATTCCATCTTCGAGAAACTCTGTTGCACCCTTTCGCACCATGCGTTCTCCCCTGAAAGTATAAAGTCTCGTAGCAGCCACGACGTCGGGAAAATCATTGACAAGGGCATTTGCCATCGGTGCCGGCGAGATCGGTGCATTCAGGATCGTGCCTGAAAACGATCCATCAAGCGTGATCCGGTAGAGGTCTTCCGCGTCTTTGTGAAAGCGATCATAACTCAGTTCGCTCTGGACGAAAAGAAAGATTTGAAGCGTAACCGTGAGTCCCAGAGTCAGGCCAATAAGGTTGATCGACGTGTAACCGAAATGCTTACGGAGATTGCGAAGAGATGTCACAGCGTAATTCCGAAACATAGGGAGAATATTTTAATGATCTGGAAAGTACACTGGGTACGTGGCCCACATGGCCTGTCTCAGTTCGCTCAGCTGCTTTCTGTGTGGCTCAGTTCAGTCGAAACTGTCTCGGTTGCGGAATTGTCGGCACTCACGCGGCCGTCTTCCAACTCGATGATCCGGTCGCCGTAGCTTGCCCAGTGTTCAGAGTGCGTTACCTGGATAATGGTGACGCCAAGTTCTTTATTCAACCTCCGAAACCAATCCATGACGACTTCGCCCTGTGAGGTGTGCAGATTTCCGGTGGGCTCGTCCGCAAGAATCAGTTTGGGTTGCATAATCAGCGCTCGCGCCACGCCTACGAGCTGTTGCTGGCCACCCGATAACTGGCTCGGAAACAGGTCCCGTTTGGCAACCATATTAAACCGATCCAGCATTTCGGCAACCATGCTTTTACGCTCGCTGCCTTTTATTTTTTTGTACAGGAGGGGCGTTTCCAGGTTTTCATACACTGTGAGATCATCGATCAAATGATATGCCTGGAAGACGAATCCAATATATTCCCGGTGCAAATCGGTGCGTTTTCTATTGCTGATTTTTTGGACCGGTTTGTCGAAGAAACAGTAGGTACCCGACGACGGTTCGTCGAGCATTCCGAGAATGTGCAGTAACGTCGATTTTCCAGACCCTGAGGGTCCCATCACGGAGACAAATTCGCCTTCGCTGATCTCCAGGTTTATGTTTCGAAGCACAAACGTTCGATTAAAACCGTGCAGATAGGACTTGGTGATTTTCTCGAGCTTGATCATGAAAGGGTAGCAATTTTAATACGATTCGAACCAAAGTCATTCGATCAGCAACTATTCCTGACGAAGTGAATCGACGGGGTTCGCAGTGGCTGCCCGAAATGTCTGATACGAGACGGTGGCTACGGAGATGATGAGAGTAAGCATTCCAACCAGAAGGAGCGTTCCGATGCCGAACGATGTTGCATAGGCAAACGTATCCAGCCAGCGATGCATTCCTATATAGGCCAAAGGGGCACCGATTGCGAATGCAATGCCGATATAAACGGCGAAATCACGGATAAGCATCATCATGAGACCGACTACTGAAGCGCCCATGACTTTTCGCACACCGATTTCTTTCGTTCTCTGCTCTGCCGTGTACGAGGCAAGTCCGAATAATCCCAGGCAGGCAATCAAGATCGTTAACAATGCGAAACCGCCGAACAGCCTCCCCAATTGAACATCGGCAGCGTACATTTTTTGAAGATCCTCGTCCAGGAACGAGTATTCATATACATACGCAGGGTACATGTCATTCCATATGCGCCCCACATCGGCAATCGCTTCCCGGGTACTGTTTGCCTCGGTGCGGATAAACATGTAGAAAAAAGCCTGCTGATCGATGACGGTGATAATTGTCGGCTCCATCCGCTGGTGGAGCGATTTGGAGTGAAAATCTTCCACCACTCCGATTACCGGACCAACTAGGCCACCAGACAGGACCACATTCTGATTGATGGCATCCTCTGCGGAAGCAAATCCCAGAGTTGCGACAGCTTTTTCACTGATAATAAACGCACCGAGCGAGTCGGCAGGATGATCCCTGGAGTGGGATCGTCCCGCAACCATTTTTATTCCCAGCGTTTCCACAAAATCGAAATCAGACAGAAATGTAAGGTCATATTCCTGATCTTCGACGGCTACTGCCTGCCTGCGTACCATTTGATACTGGCTCAGATAACCCGGTCCTGATTGCGAAGCGGAGACCGCTTTTACAGAAGGCAGTGCTTCCACTCGCTGGCGAAGAATCTGATAATCATTTCGAATATTGGGGTCGGTTAACTGAACCACCAGAATGTTTTCCCGGTCAAAACCGAGATTTTTATTACGCGTGTATTCGAGCTGTTTGAACACCACAACCGTGGCTGCGATCAGAACGATAGACGTGGTAAACTGAAAAACGACGAGGCCTCGTCGCAGCGCGTTGGATCCTGTTCCCCGGCTCGAGGCCCCTTTGAGGACCGTCGCAGGTTGAAACGCAGACAGAAAAAAAGCAGGATAACTGCCCGCAGCCAGCCCACATACCAGAACAACCCCGACGAAAACGGCGATGGTCTCAAAGATACCGGCAGAGAGAAGCGACAGGTTTTTTTCAATCAGGACATTGAAGGTGGGTAACGCGGCCATCAGAAAGAGAAGGGCAAAAACAACCGATACTCCGGCAATAACCATGGATTCTCCCATAAACTGCCGGATTAACTGACCGCGTTCAGCACCGAGCACCTTTCTCATACCCACTTCCCGCGCCCGTCCCGCCGAGCGGGCGGTCGCCAGGTTCATATAATTGATACACGCAATCAAGAGAATAAAGAGGGCGATTGCTCCGAGGGTCATCACGGTCGCTATGCTTCCGTTTGCCTGAATTTCCGCTTCCAGGTTCGATCTCAGGTGAATGTCCGTCAGTGGCTGCAAGAGGGGTTTCATGGTTGCGCCCTGTCCCTGCAAAAGCGGTCCGAGGCGCCTGTCAAAATAGTCGGCTATTTTTTCTTGCAGCAGGGCTGCGTCTGTGCCCTCTGAAACCAGGAGATAGGTGTAGACCTGCGGCCGCAAGGGTTGTTCAAGAAAATTGGGGCCGTAAATGGGGGTTCGCAGCGTAGACATCGACGCCAGGAAATCAGCGTTCAGGTGAGATTGCTCGGGATAGTCTTCCATGACCCCCGTGATCACAAAATCATAGGCTGAGTCGAGATTTATCGTCTTCCCGATGGGATCCTCGCCGGGGAAATACCGTGCGGCGACGTTTTCAGAGACTACGACCGTGAACGGGACGGCCAGTACTTGCTGAGGATCACCCCGAACGAGATTGAAATCAAAGACTTCAAAAACGGTCGAGTCGGCGAAAATGAATCCTTTTTCGTAAAATTGTTTGGTTTCGTAATTTACCATCCACATCTGATTGGGCGGTTTGATGCGGATTGCCCGTTCGATTTCGGGAATATCAGCCTCTAGTTCAGGTGCCCACGCAGAAGCTGAAAAGGCTGTATTCAATGACCCATTTCGCGTGTTTCCGCGCAGTGCCAGGCGATAAATCCGGTCCGAATTTTTGTGAAACTGATCGTAGGAGAGTTCATCCTGGATAAAAAGAGAAATCAGAAAAAAGGATGCCATGCCGATGGCAAGACCGGCAATATTGATGAATGCGTACCCCTTTCGCGAACGCAGATTCCTGAGGGCAACCAATAGATAATTTCTGAACATGTATTCTTTCGACTGGATCGGGGCAGGTTCGACGACACGGACAGTATGCAATTGATACGTGTTGGGAAACCCTTGCTGATCCCTGAACGATTTTTCCGGTCGATGGTTACACGTGGCTTCAATTGCTGTCCACGAACACCTGCAATAATCCATGCATTCAACTGTAAACAGCTCAACTCGCCCTCATCCTCTTTCGCGTTTTGATCTGAGATTATCGTGTTTTACGGGGGCGGTGCTTTTTCTGGTATTGTTTTCACTGACCGCGTGCTCGAGTTCGAAAGGAGGATTATCGGCGGGCCTGGACGGTCCGGACAAGAATGAATCAACCGAATCGGTGGATCTGGGAACGACGTATATCTGGGTCGACTCGACGAGATCGACGTTACGTGACGCTTCTGGAGAGGAGCTTTCCTACATCGGAGGCGGAGGCGACGTTATTTTTTCCAGCAGCGCTCCGTCCGGGTCTGCAATCGTGTACGCCGCGGAGTCCGAAGGTCGGATTGAACTGACGTATGTAGATATCGAGTCCGGGACGTCTCGTGTGCTTCATACAGGCCGGGCGCCCCTGGTTTATTCAAGCGCCTGGTCGCCGGACGAACAGTCGTTTGTCTTCGGCTACTACGCACCGGTTGAGGGCGAAGGGCGAATGAGCATAGGCAAGGGAGAGATCATGATGCTGAACCGTGGCAGCGGTCGGTTGCAGAAGGCCGGTTGTTCATCGTCACAGGTCGTGATTTCCTGGCCTGCCTCCGAGACACTACTGGTACGAAACAACGACTTTATGTACGCTGTGTCTCCATCGGATTGTGCAACGCGTAAAACGACGGACATCCGAAAATGGCATCATGTGACACCGTCTCCGGACGGGCAAAAAATCGCCTACATTCTCCGGGACCTGGTGTTCAACAAAGACACGCGCGAGTATGAACCCGATTCCATGCTTTATGTCGTATCTGCGGGCGAGGAAGAGGGCACACTCGTGGTCGGGGATCGTTATCGCCCCCGGAATATGGCCTGGTCATCGAACAGCTCTGAATTGACGTTCGACGTAATCGAAAAACTGGGGGCAGACAAACGGGTTATTTTTATTTACCAGATCGATGAAGACAAACGTTTTGTCTTGAACGATCCATCACCATTGAATCCGTCCGAATCTCATCCGTCATTTTACGGCGGCGTTCACACCGTGTATTTCTTCGCCGACAGCGAATACCTGATGGTTGGCTTTACCTCCGGAATTGATAAACGTTCGCTGCGAATCGACGAAAACCTCGGCAAGCCGGTTGGTATTCTTCATCTGCCGGAAAAGCCATTCCAAAATCTCGTCGAAGTCGAGTCAGGCGATGTGTACCAGGTTTCGAGCCGGACGAACTCCGCCTTTCTCCTCGGTCGCGGCAAAGCAATTATTCCTGAACGGAAGAAACAATAAGGCACTATCCACGGAGCTGTTCCAGCAGGATCGACTGGGCCAGTTTCGGGTTTGCTTTTCCTTTGCTGCGTTGCATCACCTGGCCTACAAAAAATCCGATCAGACCTTTTTTACCACCTTTGAACGCTGTGACGCGGTCAGGAAATTCAGCGAGAATCTGAACGACCATCTCAGAGATGGCCGCGTTATCCGATATCTGACGCAGACCCTTTTCGTCCATAATGGATTGCGGATCTCCACCTTTTTCCAGCATGATGCCGAAAATCTCAGTGGCGATGCGTCTGGAAATCGTATCCTCGGCCTGCAGCGATACCAGGCGAACGAGATTCTTCGCGGTGATACGAGACGAAGCCGGATTCTGACCCATGAGGGCAGGGCGTAATTCCTGCACGATCCAGTTTGCGACAGAGACGACACGACCGGGCGAGTCTGAAAGTGCTGCCGCTTTCTCAAAAAAAGCTATCCACTCCAATTCTGTCGAAATGAGTGCCGCATCGGCCAGCGGAATGCCATACGATTTCTCGAGACGTAACGCTTCGCTGGTCTGCTCGTCGTCCAGGTTGGTCAGCGGATCGACTGGCGTTGGAGGCCTGATTGCTGAAGCCCGGTCTGCAGCCGTTTTTTCTTTCGTTCGGGCTTCTTTCAGGCTGCTTTGTTTCTTTGAGGCCCCGTCCGACCTCCTTATGCCGCCCACACGGTCGGTGGCCCATGTGTCACGCAGAGAAATCGTCCGGTTGAAAACCAACGTTTCTGCATCTTTCGAATCTTTGTCGACAATGAAGTAGCCCTGTCTCTCAAACTGAAAACGATCTCCGACTGAGCAGTTCTTTACACTTGGTTCGGCCAAGCAATTCGTAAGCACTTTCAACGAATCCGGATTCAGGTGATCGACAAAAGTTTTCCCTTCAGGAACGTCTTCCGGATCCGGTACGGCAAACAGGCGATCGTACAGTCGAACCTGAACAGGAATGGCCTCGCTCGCTGAAACCCAGTGAATGGTGCCCTTTACGCGGCGTTCAGAAGCGGTTGACCCGCTCCGGGTATCCTTGTCGTACGTGCAGTGTAATTCTGTGATTGCTCCGTCTGCATCCTGAATAACCTTTTCGCAACAAATGATATAGCTATATCGGAGTCGTACTTCGCTGCCGGGAGCCAACCGGTGAAAATTTCGCTCCGGATTCTCCTGGAAATCATCCTGTTCTATAAAAATCTCACGTGAAAAAGGCAACGGCCTCGAGGCCTCTTTTGGAATATCATGCGGCCAGTAGGGGGCGTCCGACCACTCGGTTTCATTATCAGGATAATTGGTGATGATCACCCGGAGAGGACGCAGAACACACATGACCCTGGGTGCCTTCGCATTTAAATCATCGCGAATCGCATATTCAAGCATCGCGATGTCCACACGGTTATGGGCTTTTGCGACGCCGATCATGGCGGCAAAATTGAGGATGGCTTCAGGAGTGACACCCCGGCGCCGGAATCCGGCCAGCGTGGGCATTCGTGGGTCATCCCATCCATCCACAATGCCATCTTCAACCATTGTGAGCAGTTTTCGCTTGCTCATCACCGTATAATCCAGGTTAAACCGGGCAAATTCGTACTGATGAGGTCTCGGAGGATCAAAAACTGCATCGACCAACCAGTCATATAATGCACGATGTACTTCAAATTCCAGGGTGCAGAACGAATGTGTAATTCCCTCTATCGCGTCCGAAAGGGGATGTGCGAGGTCGTACATCGGATAGATGGGGAAATCGTTTCCGCGCCGGTAATGGGAGACATGTTTTATGCGGTATAACACGGGATCCCTCATTAACATATTGTTCGACGACATGTCGATTTTGGCCCGAAGTACGTGTGCCCCGTCAGGAAATTCTCCGTTGCGCATGCGCCGAAAAAGGTCCAGGTTGTCATCGATGCTTCGTGTGCGGTGAGGGCTGTCTTTGCCCGGACGTGTTACCGTTCCGCGATACTCCCGGATTTCCTCCTCGTTCAAACTGTCGACGAAAGCCTTCCCATCTTCAATCAACCTGATACCGAACTCGTACAGCTGATCGAAATAGTCGGAAGCGAAATATTCCCGGTCGCCCCAGTCGAAGCCTAACCAGCGGATATCCTCTTTTATGGCCTGCACATAGGCCATATCCTCCGTTTCAGGATTGGTATCGTCAAAACGAAGATTACACACACCTCCATACTCTGCGGCGATTCCGAAATTGATGGCAATGGCCTTCGCATGACCGATGTGAAGAAAGCCGTTCGGCTCCGGTGGAAAACGAGTCATAACCCGGCCGTTGGTCCGATCATGTTTCAGATCGTCTTCCACAATCTGCTGGATAAAATTTCGGCTCTCGGTCGAATTTGGTGCTGTCGGAGCAGCTTCGCTCTTTCGTTTCACGGAAACTGGTTGAAGATTGATCGGGCGGAGAAAAATTGAGAAAACGCGGGGTGAACGACATTCTACGCAAAAAAATCCCGTGTTACCGTTCTCTACATACGCAGTATCTTAATAAGACTCCAGTATAGTGCGCTCACGTGCGTGTGCGCATGTGTTTTACCCTCTGACGCACATCCTGATGCATTTATAGTATGGAAATTCTGGCACGAACCAAGCGCCTCACCATCAGAAGCTGGGACGAAACGGATATAGAAACGTATGCAGCGATGGTCGCAGATCCGGAGGTGATGAAACACATCGGTGAGGGTCAGCCTCGCGGACGCGACTATGCCGAGGAATTTGTGCACCGTATGATGGAGCTTTTTGAGAAACGTGGGTGGATTCGATTTGCTGTAGAACATGCAGAAAGCGGCGAACTGATGGGATTTTGCGGGTTTGAGACAGCGGGTGAATGCGGTGATGTTCAGGATTTCGGCTGGAGATTCGCCCGCAAATTCTGGGGTGCGGGATACGGCACCGAAGCCGTTCTGTGCGTACTCGAGCTGGGTCGCTCTCGATACGATCTCCCTATGATCGAATCGAAATCTTACCCGGAAAATATTGGATCGATGAAACTGTTCGAGAAAATGGGGATGAGTTTCCTCAGGGAATCAGAGGAATTCGGAAGAAGAATCGTGCACTACGGTTTCCCTGACAAGTCCTGATTCCGACGGTCCCTGATTACGGCAACGCCTGATTCCGCATTGCGTGACCAGGCGCCTGAAGTTCTGATGTTTTTGATGGCCGCCCGGTCTACCGGCCTCGTTTGAGGTAGATGTTTCCGGAAACCGTTTTGATTTCAATCCGGTGTTTTCCGGATCCCACAATGCCGGATGCGTACATATTCTTTCGCCGACCACTGTCTTCGGTTCGCTCGCAGGTAAGCTTGAAATCAGACACTTATTACGTAGTCATCCCAGTCTTTGCGATCATCCAGTTTGATTTCGAGGTCCAGTTCCATGTCCAGTCCCTCCGGCTCGATCAATGTGACCTCGCCGCCCATCGTGTGTCCTTTCACGTTGCCACGAACATTTTCCAGACGAACATCGCCACCCATGGTCTCCAGATCGATATCATATATAGCAGGGACATGGATTTCGATGTCCACATCGGCCTGTCCATTCCGACCCTCGTATTCCGTGGAAATGCTGATTCCGTTTCGGATCTCGTTCAGATCCACGATGACATCTCCTCCGTCGCGTCCGCTCACGAAGATATTGACGTCGACTTCGTCACGGTTCCAACCGCGGACGGTAATTGACCCTCCCGTTTCAATATCCAGTTTGAGAATGCCGCCGCTGGAGACCTCATATGTCCTCGTTACACCCTGTGCTGCAACATACTGCGCCATCAGAAAAAGAGTCGACAGAAAAAGCGTGACCAAAAACACGTGGAAAAAATTCTGAATTCGTTTCATGATTGTAAACACGATGTTGACATGGGTTCTGACCAATACGTTCTGGCCGATCACTCCTTCGACAATACATCTCAAGCAATGGTCTGCTCGATGTTGTTTACTTCGAGCGATTTCCGTTCGTCACCAGGTGGTGCAATCGAGGCACCAGAAATCTGAAGATCCGTGGAAAAAACCGTTTTAAAAAGACCGTCAGGATCTCCGGGCCGCCAATAAGCACCTCACTTCTGCGGCGACGAATTGCACGAACTGCACGATGCGCAAATACCTCGGCTGTCATGGCTGACTTATGCGCACTATCCATCTTGCCATATTCCGAGCCATCCCGGCGCAGCGCGTGAACGGAAATATCGGTCCGGACATATCCCGGGCAGATCATGGTAATATCTATTCCTGATCGGATCAATTCTGTGCGAAGGCCCTCAAAATATCCGTGAAGGGCATGTTTTGATGCCGCATATGACGAATGCAACGGTGTACTGAGGTAGCCCATCACGCTGGATATGACTGCAATCTGACCTTTGTCGCGAGCCAGCATATCCGGCAATACACAGTGCGTCATCGAAACAGCCCCGAAATAATTGACTTCCATGATGCGGCGTTCCACCGAGAGCGGTGTATTGGCTGCTCTGGAGCGTTGGTCAACGCCCGCGTTCGCCACAAAAACGTCAACGCGGCCGTAGCGCTCCAATATTTTCTCATAAGCGCCCGGGTGAGTATCCGATCGGGCTGCATCGAGCGGAAGGACCATGTGATCGTCCGGTCGAGCACATCGCTGCCGTACTTCTTCCAGCATATCTGTGCGGCGGGCGGATAGTACAACGCTCGCTCCATGTCGGCTGAATTCTATGGCAAGGGCGGCTCCGATTCCGGAAGACGCACCGGAAATCCATACGATGTGGTTAGAAAATGGCATGATTCAGCTGCCCTGAAAACAAGGATGGCGAGGCGTTAACGATACGCCTCGCCACGTGGATAATAAAACGGAATCTTCGTTAACGTGCTTGTGTGTCTCCGCGTCGATGTTGGCGCCGACGCCTGGGAACTATGTGGATTCGAGCGCTCGCTGACGGAACATGACAGGCACCAGATGCCCGTCCGGGGCACCAATCTGAACCAACTCCCACTTCGAATCATACGATTCAATCATATTTCTGAGTCGTTCGATCCGGTGAACCGGACTGCCTCCTGTTCCCGACCAGTCAAACGATTCCACACGGTAATTCATCAGTCGTTTTTCACCGTTTACGCTAACCGCGACCTCTACCGTTTGTTGTTTGTCCAGCGAAGGCACGTGAATGCAGATCTCGTTCATGTCTATGCATCCGTCTCTGTTTCGGTTGGCGCGTCTGCTTCCGTGACGGGTTCTGCAGCGGATTTATCGGAGTGAATGTAGTGGCTCTGAATGAAATTCTCTGTGACGATATGACCGTCAAACAGGTGAATCACTCGCTGACTGTATTCGGCGTCTGCCGGAGAGTGTGTTACCATGGCAATCGTGGTGCCCGCTTCGTTCATTTGCGTCAGCAGATTCATGACTTCCTCTCCGTGCGTCGAATCGAGATTTCCAGTAGGTTCGTCAGCCAGGATCAGTTTTGGTCCGGCAACGACGGAGCGCGCGATGGCAACACGTTGCTGCTGACCACCGGATAGCTGCTGCGGAAAATGTTTCAATCGGTGTACAATCTGTACGGACTCGAGGGCCGCGTTGACCCGCGCTTTTCTTTCGTCGATACCCATGCCGAGATACAGTAGCGGCAACTCGACATTTTCATATACCGTCAATTCGTCGATCAGGTTAAAACTCTGAAATACAAATCCGATGTTTCCTTTTCGCATCTGAGCGCGTTGTCGCTCGTTCAGTTTCGAAATCTCGGTTCCCATGAAATAGAATTCGCCGGATGTAGGATTGTCGAGCAGGCCAATAATATTGAGTAACGTGGATTTACCACATCCAGACGGTCCCATGATAGAGATAAACTCACCTTCCTTGATATCGAGGGTTACGTTATTGAGAGCGGTGGTCTCGACCTCTTCGGTGGTATAGGTTTTGGTAAGATTTACGGTTTTAATCATTGTGGTTTGCCTGTGCTGTGATTTCTGATCTATTTGAATACGAGTCTGTCGACGGTGTTATATGTGCCATAGGAAGAGGTTACCACCCGGTCACCTTCCTTCAATCCTTCAAGGACTTCATAAACCTGCAGATTCTTTCGTCCGAGTCGAATATTTTGTTTAACCGCAAAATTGCCGGACTCATCGACTACATAAATCCAGTTACCGCCCGTTTCCTGAAAAAACCCACCCTGTGGCACCACGATTTTGTTTTCCGGATCACTCATTTCGAGTCGAAATCGAATCGTCTGGCCGCGGCGAATATTTTCTGGTGGATCAATAAAATCAAGATCTACCTGAAAACGGCCGTTGGCCACTTCGGGAAAAACCCGGCGCACGATCATCTCATAATCCTTGCTCGAGCCCGGGATGTTACTTGTAATGGCGCGCTGCCCCTTTTTGACTCGGCTGATATGATATTCGTCGACGCCCGCGGTCACCTTTACACCGTCAAGCATATCGACCTGTCCGAAGCGGAATCCGGAACTGCGCAACTCTCCCAGTTCCGCGTTCAACTGCGAAAGTATTCCATCAACGGGTGCACGGAGGGTCAGTTTTTCAAGGCGGGCCTGTACCAGTAAATAATTTTCTTCCATGCGCGCTATGGCATTTTCCATGTTTTCGATCTGAAATGTCTGGCGAAGCGAGTCAGATCGAAACTGGTCCTGGGTGAGCGCGCGACGCCGAACCTGATAATCGTATTCGTCTCTCGTCTGCCAGTATTCCCTCTCCGAGATGGCCTGTTTCTTGAACAGCTCTTCGTTGCGGGCGACATCGCGGCCGAGGCGCGTGATATTATAGTCCATATTTGCCAAGTCCTGCCGAGTACGCAAACTCTGTGTCTCTACTGAAAAACGGGTTTGTTCCAGTCGGTTGATCTGTTCTATTCGCGAGGTTTCAGAGCTGAATACCTGCGATTGAAGATTGGCATTGGAAAGGCGAAGAATGGGCTGACCTCTCTCCACTATTTCGCCCTCGAGAACAAAAATCTCATCAATTTTCCCGCCTTCTTCCGCGTCGAGGAAAACGGATCTGCGCGGAAATACATTTCCCGTTGCGGATATCATTTCCTGAAACGGAGCAAATTCGACAGTGGAAATGGTCAGGCGCTCGCGATCCACATTCAGTTTTCGACCGCCGGTCGTGGTGGACAGAGCATACCCGACAAGTGCGACAAAAGCCACAAACCCGGTTATCATGATTATTCGCTGACGGGTCCAGAATACCTTTTCAAGCTGTCTGTCCATCCCTTCGCCGCCGCCCCTGCCTGACGGATCACGAGGGCCGGGCCCGGCTCCTGCGCCACCCATGGATCCGGGCGGTTGTGCCAGAAGCTGTGCTATTGGACTCTGTTTAGTCGTCGATTCTTCAGTCATCGATTCGATTGGACGACACTATTGAGCGTCGCCGGCGTATGAGAAATTGATTCCGGAATTAGGCCGGTCGCTCCACGAGAGTCAACCGTAATTTCAAGCTGAAAGAGTGACTGGAGTGTCCGGTTCTGGTACATAATGCGTTCGGAATCGTCCATATTCAATGGTTAGAGTAAAATATCTGAACAAAAACGTTCTTGCGACGGTGTTTTCAGTAGCGAAACGACGTTTGGCGGGCCATCGTCGGCAGAGAAAACGTTGGCGTTCGAACCGATCACCTTCACGGAATACCCCGGAAATTGTTGCACGGCCCGTAATTGTTGCACGGCCCGTAATTGTTGCACGGCCCGCAATCGTTGCACGGCCCGCAATCGTTGCACGGCTCGCAATCGTTGCACGGCTCGCAATCGTTACACGGCCCGCAATCGTTACACGGCTCGCAATCGTTACACGGCCCACAATCGTTGCACGGCCCGCAATTGTTGCCGGTGCAGGGCAAACCAGGGATCGATGAGAACGATACGGACGGCGTTCCAGCAGAGCGTGCTTATTCCGCAGAAACACTCCCGACCGGTTCATACGGGTTCTGAAACAAAAGTGCATTAAGATGAACAAATTCGAACATGCAGATCTTGATTATGATTGATGGCACGTATTATTTCAACCGGTGATACCGCTGCGAAACGGCGACGAGCGCACATTCGATCCTGCGCAGAAGTCATTCGACTGCTTGCCACCAGGAGTGGCTTTGATGACGAATCGAAGGATATGTCTGCATTTCTGGTATTTAATTTACGGGGCATTTACAAATCCATTGATGAGAGCGCCCATGCGTGGGATGACCGGAATTACTGGAAAAAATCAGAGGCCTTGAGGCACAAATGGCGCTGGTCCCGTCTGGCTGCGGATCGTCTGGAAGAACTGGTCGTTGCGGGTAAATGGCAATTGATTCCGACATTGCTGATTGATCTTATTCCACATTTTTCCGACGTGAATATTCAGACCATCACCCGGGGACCGGACTGGTGGGTGGGCGCACGCACGGCGTTGATGAACCAACAGGTAGAGGAAATTTCGAAATGAGTAACCGGTCAGATCCGATTCAAAAGGGCGCCTTTCTGGTTGCGCCTCCGATTCTTGACGATTCCAATTTCAAACGAAGCGTCGTATTACTGTGCGAGCATTCAGAATCGGGCAGCTTCGGGCTGATATTGAATCAGCATATTGCCGTTGACATCGATGATGTGCTGAAAGATCCGCATGTTTTTACGGAAACGATCCACCTCGGGGGTCCGGTCCAAATGGATACACTCCATTTCCTGCATCGATTCGGCGACTCTGTCGCGGGATCAGTTGAAGTATGCACGGACGTGTTCTGGGGTGGAGAATTTGATGCGCTGCAGGACACACTTCGGAGCCACCGGGCTGAAACGACCGATCTTCGATTCTATCTGGGTTATGCGGGATGGTCGGAGGGCCAACTGGAGGCGGAGATTGACGCGGGTGGATGGATTGTAACCAGTGGCGACAGCGGTCTCGTGTTTGGAGTTGAGCCGGCTTTGTTGTGGAGAAAAGTAATGATTCGAATGGGTGGGGAATATGCTCTTCTGGCCAACTTTCCGGACGAGCCGCGAATGAACTGACACCGTCAGATATCTCCCAGCTGCGGGCGAAGAAGGATCTCTTCCACGACAGTGCGATCACTCATTGTATAGGCGGAAATTATTGCGGCCGCTATATCCGCCGCAGGCATGAATCTCTGTTCGGGGAGATCTGTACCGCTCCAGCTCGCAGTCAGCGTTGCACCCGGTAACAGGCTTGTCACCCGAATACCCTGCCCTTTCGTTTCTTCCCGGATAGACCTGGCAAGCCCCAGAAGACCGTGTTTGGCGCTGTTGTAAGCGATACTGCCCGGATACGCGAAGAGGGAAGCCACAGAACCCATAAAAAAAATGTGTCCGCTGCCATTTTTGATCATTCCCGGGATCAATAACGAGGTGATCTGAAATGCACTGGTCAGATTAAGCTGTATCTGCGTGTTGAAATCGATGAACGAGGTGTCGGTGATTCCTCCGGGTTGGTACATTCCGGCGTTATTGACCAGTACGGTCGGTGTTCCGTTTTTCTCAAGTATCATGCGACACGTAACTGTCACTGCTTCAGAATCCGTGAGATCACACGGGAACGCTACCGCGTCCGCCCCGAAGTCCTGACAATCGGCCGCAAGATTTTCGAGCTCTGCCTTGCTTCGTGCCAGAAGAGACATCCGGGTTCCGGGAAATGACTGGCACCAGCTCTTCGCAACCGCAGCACCGATTCCGCGACTGGCTCCTGTAATTACGATGTGTTCGGTCAACTCTGCCATTTCAGTTATCGCGCAATCAGTTTCATGAATTCAGCCCGGGTATCCGGTTTGTCGAGAAATACTCCCGACATGGCGCTTGTAACAGTAATGGAATGTTGTTTTTGTACGCCCCGCATCACCATGCACAGGTGAGTGGCCTCAACGATGACTGCGACTCCCTGCGGTTCAAGAACGTCGTTTATCGCATCGCGAATCTGCAGTGTCATCCTCTCTTGAACCTGCAGCCTTCGCGCGAAGACATCCACCACACGCGCAAGTTTACTCAGACCCACGATTTTTCCATCCGGAATGTAGGCAATGTGTGTTTTGCCGAAAAAAGGGATCATGTGATGCTCGCAAAGACTGTACATCTCGATGTCCCGGACCAGAATCATCTGGTTGTTCTCTTCTTCGAAGAGTGCACTTTCCAGGATTTCACGGGCACACATGTCGTACCCCTGCGTCAGAAAAAGGGTGGATTTTGCGACACGATGGGGAGTTCTCTCCAGGCCTGGCCGGTCGGGATCTTCGCCGATAACGGCAAGTGTTCTCGATATACAGCCCTCCAGAATTTTCAGAGCCTCAGGGTTGTAATTTTTCGTCTCGCTGAAATTCCTGTCCAAGATTTTGTCCGGATACTCATTCATATCAAAATCATTCCCCACGGTATTCAGCCATGTTTCGTTCTGTTTCGAAAACTTTGACGGCGTACAACGTTCCGGATGGGATAGTGTTTTCGAGTTGCTGCCAGAACGCAATTGCGAGGTTTTCCGTCGATGGAATAATGCCGCGAAGAAACGGCACGTCCAAGTTCAAATTCCTGTGGTCACACACATTCAGGATTTTCTCTTCAATGATCTTCCTGAGGTGCCCGAGGTCGATTACATATCCCGTTTCGGTGTCAGGAGTGCCACAAACGGTTACCTCAACGACATAATTGTGACCATGCCAGTTGGGCAGATTGCATTTACCAAAAGTTTCACGATTCCACTCATCGGATTTTTGCGGATTGTGAAGACGATGCGCTGCGTTGAAGTGAACACGGCGCGTAACATACGTTTTTGGCATCTCGGGTAGGGCCGGAAAAGATTATTATATTGCTGTTGCTCGAACAGGACCGTTAAATCTACGTTCCGCCCTCGGGTAAACTCTACGCTCCGGGGTAAGAAATCGTATATATTCAATTCGCCTGACAGGCATGGCAAATATGAGCGAAAAAACGCTGTTTCAAAAGATTGCCGACCGAGAAATTCCAGCCGACATTATTTTTGAGGACGATCTCTGCATTGCGTTCCGGGATATTAATCCCAAGGCGCCCACGCACATTCTCATCGTTCCTCGCAAGCCGATTCCCTCACTCGATCAGCTTGAGAAAGAAGATGAAGTGCTTGTGGGCCACCTGTTCATCGTGGCCAGACAACTGGCTGCGGACGAGGGTCTTGAAAACGGATACCGAACCGTATTCAACTGCGGAAAAGAGGGCGGACAGGACGTTTATCATTTACATCTGCATTTGCTGGGTGGACGGCAGATGTCGTGGCCACCGGGTTAATGGTCCGATGAGAGCGGGAAGCAGGCCGTCCTGGCCGGGTAGGTTGCATCTGATTGCAGCCCTGTATGTACTGTCTACCTTGGTTTCAATCCCTGAACTCCAGGCGCAGAGCAGAATCGAGGAAGGCTTTGCCCGCGTAATCAACCAGTTTCGATGGACCTCCAGTCTCACCGTACACGAGCAAAGCGCCGATTGGTCCATTCACCTGGTCAATCATTTCCGTTCCGACGCTTTCGTTCTTTTTAACGATCGATTGAGTTTTCGGGACGAAGATCTTTTTTCTCTTTCATTGCGCAGACCCTATAAATCGACAGAAATAGTGATTTATGGTCAGGGCGGTTGGTACAGCCTCAGCAAAGTGGTGAGCACGAGCGCGTATGGTGGATTAAGGATCGGGAATCCGGTGAAATACTGGTTTGAACCTCTCCTTGGAGTTGCTCTGGATCGGAGACCCGGTATCAGAAATGGCAATGGTCTCGGAGGAGGTGGCGGTTCCACATTGGAGCCGGACCCACTTCGAACGGACATTGGACCGGCCATCGGATTCAACGCAAGATTGCCATTGTCGAATTTTGACGGGTATGATATCGAAATATCCGGTCTGGGGCGATACGAGATACTTTCACCCCGCCGTAGTGACCGGTTTCGCGTACACGGTGAGGTCACTAAAACATACAATCAACTGCGAACACAGACGCTTTTCAAACTCTCCAGCGTCAGGCGCGATACGTACCAGGGCGCACCGTCAATCCATGCTGAGAGGGGACCGGAGGGCATTATCGAGACGATCAAGTCAACGAGAAGCGATACACTCGACATCGGTCTTGATGTCGATCAATCCATTTCTTCGAGTTTCTCGATTGGAGGTCGTCTCTCGGCGGCCTTGACGAGGAGGCGCGTCAGGATCTTATCTCCTTCCGAAGAAGCGCTTGTTTTTGAAACGGATTTCAATCGGAATGATATCGGTGCTGAAATCATGATGCAATATGCGAAGGGCGATTATTTTTTACGCTTTTCGCTTCACGTGGGCGCCCAGGAAGAGCAGCGAAACCTTGTCAACCAGGACGATCTTCCAACAGCCCAGGCGGCTCGGAAAACATTACTGCTTCGGCAGGCCGAATTTGATCGGGGAGTTGTAGAGGCCCGCTTGCGTTCGCGTTTTCCTCTGGGTGGAAGTTCGCGTTTACGGTTGGATATCTCGACCAATATTGTCAGACACGACACACCGGAGGTGAATCCCGACGATCGCGACGAGCTTTTTTATCGGGGAGTGATCGGAACCACAACCCGTCTGACGGATGGACTCGAAGTTCAATTGCAGCTTTTTGGCACTTATTTTCACACGGTATACCTGAAGTCGGTACGCTCGGTGGACAATAATGTGCAGCGATCTCTACGCTTTCGACCCTCGATTCGTTGGCGTCCAAGAGCGCGCACAAGGATCGAGTTGATATCGCAGGTGAGAGCAACCTATACCGTGGATGATTTTGTGTTACCCGGGCGCCGATCAACAGATCAGTCTGCTCGTGAACTGCGATACGATCTGGAATTGGAGCACGGAGCAGGGGAGACTGCGACGTTCAAGTTTACGGGTCGCATCAGCGATTTGCGCCTGGGACGTTTTTTGGAAGACAGTTTTGCAGAGATTCCATTTGACACTCTGATTACGACCAACCTGTGGGGTCGGATTGAGGTCGGAAGAGAGATTCAGGCGGAAATCGGCTATCGATCGTTCGTTCGGAGTGATTTTGATCGGGCCCTTACTCTCAAGTATCCAATACCCTTTGTGCCGGGAGACGAAATCGGACCGGATTCAACGCCCGACATCGGCACCATCACCCGAAAAGGCCGCCGGACAATTTCTCAGACCGGACCAACGGGTGCGATAACGTGGCGGATGCGTCGTAATTCACACCTTCGGTTTGAAGGTTGGGCGATTTTGCAGCGAATCAACTTCCGCCTGTACGGGGAATTGCCCGACCAAGACGCCGAGGCGATTCGTGATGCAGCTTCGAAAGGGACGAGCACGGTAATACCCAACCTTTCGGTCTCCATGCTCTGGCGTTTTTAATGTATGTTGTGTCCATGATCATTGCCGGTGTTACAGGGGGAATCGGAAGCGGTAAAACGGCGGTCTGCAGACTGCTGGAAAAGCATGGGGCGGAAGTGTTTTATGCCGATGAAGTTGCCAGGCAGCTCATGCAGACGGACGAACCGTTACGCCGCGAAATCGTCCACGCATTCGGCAGCGAGGCCTATCAAACCGATGGTTCTCTGAACCGCACCCATCTCTCGGACATCATTTTTCGATCGAATAATGATCGGCTCCGAATGAATGCGCTGGTCCACCCGGCCGTTGGCAGGGCATTTGAAAAATTTGTCGAGCAGGCCCGTTTGCGGGGCACCTGGTTGGCGGTCAAGGAGGCGGCGCTTTTATTTGAGACAGGCAGGCATGAGCTGGATGTTGTTGTGGTCGTAGAGGCTCCGGAAACGGATCGAATTGATCGCGTCATGAAGCGCGACGGCCTCACCAGAAAACAGATCGAGGCCAGAATGGCCACACAGATGCCTGCCGAAGAAATGCGAAAACGCACCGACTTTGTGGTCGACAACTCCGGCGATCAGGAATCGATCGAAAATCAGGTAGAAGAACTGCTCGAAAAGATTCGCCGATTCTGCGCTTAACATTCCTTAGCCATTGCCGATCAAAAAGGGGCTGGAACAGGAGAATAAAGTCAGAATCAGTCGCTTGAACATGGTAAAACTGTCATCTCTTTATGGCCGCACAGTTTCGCTGATCGCGATTGTGTTCATTATCTCATTCTCTGTTCTGGCACTGGCTTTCACATCCATCTCTTCTCTGAATTCGAGAGATGACATTCGAGAACTCGAGAAAACCGTGTTACTCGCCAATTCGTCTGTTCGGGAATTTATTATTACGCGCGATCCGGCGCATGCCAAAAGAACCGAACTACTTCTGATTGAAGCCGACGAGATGCTTCGACATGAAATCACGGATGAAGATTTCTCACAGATCCACACGTCACTGCTCCTGTATCTGCACTCGATCAGCGAATTGATCGACGTGTACAAGGACAGAGGCTTTTACGAGGAGGTCGGTGTAGAGGGTGCCCTGCGCAGAAGTATGTTGGTCGTCGAAGAAAGATTTCGCGAAGTGGGAGACGTTGGCGCCAATATTCTGATACTTCAGACCAGGCGATCGGAGAAGAACTATTTTCTCCGGGGCCGGGATGAATATCGTTTTGCGGTGCACGACGAAATCGATCGGATTCAATTAAGAGTCGTGGAATCGGAGACCATGACAGCCGCACACAAAAACGAAACCCTTGCACAACTCGCCATCTACCAGAAAAATTTCGACGACCTGGTATACCTAAACAATAAGGTCAACTGGATCAAATCTGAACTGGGAAAAGTTCGGGATTACCTTTCGAAGTCGATCGCGGTTATTATCGATCGCGAAGATCGGCGTGCACAGTCTTATCTGTGGATCGCTCTTGGTTTGATTCTCTTCTCGTTTGTGTTTGGCATTTTGTATGCCACTTACGTTGCACGCAGCGTGGTCCGGCCGCTCGAAAAAATGCGGGAAGCGGCCAAGAAACTTGCTCGAGGGGAAATGAGTGATTTTGACGTCGACGAGAATTCTATCGTCGCCGAGCTGGGAGAAACGTTCCAGGAACTCGCCGACCAGATTAAAAAACGCCAGACTGCCGAGGAAAAGCTTCGTTCCTCGAAAGAAGAACTTCAATCGTATGCGAAAGAACTTGAAAAAACGCATCAGGAGTTGAACACCCGTGCAGAAGAGCTGTCTTCGATTGTTGGTGAGCTTGAAGAGGCCAAAGAAACTGCTGAGAATGCAACCCGGTCCAAGACGGCGTTTCTGGCCAGTATGAGCCACGAGATCAGAACACCGCTGAGTGGGATTATCGGGATGACGAGTCTGATGGCGGATGAAGACATGGATGAGGACCAGGCTGAAGTGGTCAATGTCATTCGCAGCAGTGGCGAGACGCTTCTGGGACTGGTCAACAATATTCTTGATTTTGCTAAGATCGAACAGGGTGGATTGACGCTGGAAAGCGAACCGATGGATCTTACCGAGTGTATTGAAGCTGCCCTTGATGTGGTATCCAAACAGGCTGCAGACAAACGCCTGGATCTCTCTTATCAGATCGAAGATTCCATCGCGTACAACTTCACGGGTGATCGATCCCGTCTGCGTCAGATTCTTGTAAACCTGCTTGGAAACGCCGTTAAATTTACAGGTGCCGGCGAAATATCGGTCAGTGCGAAGATCAACGAAGTGACGGATTCATCCATAGAAATTCAGTTTTCCGTCGAGGATACAGGAATCGGTATTGCCGACGAAACGATTGATACATTATTCCAACCGTTTCAACAGGCTGACGTCTCGACCAGCCGAAAATTCGGAGGAACCGGTCTCGGGTTAACCATCGCCCGGCAGCTCGCCGAACTCATGGGTGGTCGGATGTGGGTTGAAAGTAAAGTCGGTCTTGGATCGAAATTCATCTTTACGGCCATTTTCGATATCGATAAAGATTCTGACAAACCGACTCCTGACGAAGATTATGCTGCCGAGCGTACCATTATTCTGATGAATCGAAATCCACTTTTCGGTACGGCAGTCAAGACCACATTGGAACGCGCCGGTGGAACGGTCTACCTCGCCGAATCGGAAGACGAGGCCGTGGAAATCATCCAGCGTGTGGAGAAAGTAGACCTGATCATGATTAACGATAATGCGGACGGTCTCGACGGTGTAGCCGGAGGTGCCATCGCCATGTCTCTTCAGTCTGAGGCTCCGGGCTCTAAAATCGTGCTGCTCCGAAACCTGGGAGCCCGGTTTCCGACAGGTGTTGTTACGACGTGTCTTCCAAAGCCGCTGAAGCAGGCCGCGTTTCGCCAGCTTTTTTCTTCACGCAAAAAAGCTGGGGAATCTTCGAAGTCTGTCTCGAAAAAGAGTGCGCGCAACACAGCCGAAGATAGAAGCCCCAACAAACCAGCGGTACACGATTTAAAAGTGCTTGTCGTGGAAGATAATCTGGTCAACCAGAAAGTAGCTGTCCGAATGCTGGAACGGCTCGGTTACCAGGCCGATGTGGCCGATAACGGCGCTATTGGTGTGGAGGCTGTCGTTGAAAAAGGCTATGATGTCGTTTTCATGGACATCATGATGCCACACATGGATGGTATTTCAGCGACGGCGGCCATCAGAAGCCACCAGGACGTGAAGCGCCAACCCTTTATTATTGCGCTGACGGCCAACGCTACCACAGAAGACAGAAAGAAATGTCTTGAGGGCGGAATGGATGACTATGCGAGCAAACCAGTCAGCACCGAGATTCTGGGGCGTCTTCTGGAGAAAGCAGCTGTGGCCCAGCGAATGCGTCACGGGACCCTCGCCAGGGGCAACAAAACGTCAAATAGCGGCTAAGTCGGGTCCATAGCTACGTCGGTTCCGCAGCTACGCCGGTTCCGCAGCTACGCCGGTTCCGCAGCTACGCCGGGTCCGCAGCTACGCCGGGTCCGCAGCTACGCCGGGTCCGCAGCTACGCCGGGTCCGCAGCTACGCCGGGTCGCTGATTTTCGGTTTGAACCAGAGTACTGGTATTCCGGCAATCGCAGGCAGGACCGCATTCAGGCCAAAAAGACCCAGCGCCGCTGCAACTGCCTCCGGTCCAAAATCTCCCATCGACTGGAAGAAAAACGCGGCCGTGCCTTCTCGGATGCCCAGATCCGTGAAAAACAGGTTGGGTACGAAGGATTTGATGAAAAAAACAAATCCCGCGCCGGACAGCAGGGCCTGCACTTCGACACGGACCCCCATGGCATACAGCAAAAGACTGAACTGCGATATCGTCATCAAGTACCGGACCGAGGACACCGCGAAAAGCAGCATCGTGGTTCTACCGGATAATTTATCGACAAAATCGAGAGCGGGTACGAAACGCGAAAGCAGCGGGAATCGGGACATCCAGGAGACGATCGTTTTCGGGATCACACCCGCCGCCACAAATAATGCAGATCCCATGAGGGCTGCCATCGCAACAGGAGTCCAGATCGAGGAATCCAGCAATCCAACTCTTGTGGCATGATAAATCGCGACGGCTCCGCCAGCGAAATACAGGGACGTACGATAGACGCCCTGTACGGCGAACGCACCCAGGAGGCGTTTTTTACCAAGAGTACGGTGATAATATACACGCGCTCCCAGCTCCCCGATGCGCGCAGGAGTGATAACCGCGAGAGCGTATCCGGCCATTACGGCCCCTGAGGCAGATCGCAGCGTGACAGAGCTGTCGATCAGTTTCAGCAGAATCCACCAGACACTGATGGTCAGTACAATACTTAAAGGCACAAGTGAAAGGGCGGCAATTACTCTCATGGAATCAGCATGGAGTAATGCATCGGCGATTTCACCGGGATCGATCAGGTAAAAGAGTATCCAGAGCAATACGACCGAGAGCACGATCTGGATGGCCGTTTTTACGGTCGGGTGAATGTCGGCGAGCCAGGACAGTAGTTTTGACCCTGCCGGTTTCATTATTCTTTACTGGGCACACTCGAAAGCGCACTTCTTTCGATGCGCAATTTTGTGTTGTTGTCAACCTGGACCAGGACGCTCGTTTCATCCACTTGGGTAACCGTGCCGTGGACACCGCCAATCGTTATGATCCGGTCTCCTTTTACGATCGCATCGATCATTTTTTTGCGAGTGCTTTCTTTCTTTTTCTGCGGCCGTATGATAAAGAAGTAGAAAACGATAAAAATCAGAATCAGCGGGAGAAACATTGCGATCGGGTTGGCATCTGTTCCGCCAGGAGCGCCGATCATGAAGTAAGTTGTCAGAGACATTCTATCGCGGGTATGGTTGTTCTGAAAGTGGGTGCTGCTAAGATACGCGACAACAAAAAAATAGGGCAAGCTGACCGCATCGCATCGCTACAACCTCTTACCGCTGCTGCCTTCCGGCCCTGACGGAGTTCAGAGGGAGCTGACCGCGCGGGACTTGCCCTGAAGGCGACCGAACGAAGGCGTGATACACAAGTTCCAGATCGATATTTTACCTTGATAATCATTCTCGCGCGTCCATTTCCGGGTCATTCAGCGAATCATATGAGTTTCCTTCTCCTGGTGGTCTACGCGGTGAGTTTTCTGCTGGCTTTGGGTTACGTTTTGCCTCTCACGTATTTCGGTCTGGGAATTCGGGCCGCCTTGAAGTCCACGGCGGGTGCCGGGCACACCAGTCGTCGGCGGCTGTCCGACCCTGTTGCACGCCCGTTTGTGTCTGTCGTAATCGCGGCGCGAAATGAAGAGGCTTTCCTCGAGGCCTGCCTGGAATCGCTTATCGATTCAACGTATCCGAGTGACCGATTTGAAATTATTGTGGTCGATGATAATTCTGAGGATGGGACTTACGAAGTCGTAGAGTCCTTCTCAAAGCGTTGCGAGTCGCCTCTGAGTATTCGCGCTCTGGTCATGCCTGGGGAAAAGATTCGCTCCCGGGCCCGAGTGGGCGGTCACAAAAAACAAGCATTGGACTATGGCATTTCCGAGTCCAGAGGATCGATCATTGCCCTGACCGATGCAGATTGTCGCGTCCCGCGTGAATGGCTGGATCTCGTCGTCGAGACGTTTGATGACGAGACAGGATTTGTTGCCGGTCCGGTGGTATTTCCATATGGTGACTCGGCGTTCAGCCGCAGTGTTGCCCTGGAATTCATGGGCCTCGCGGGTATCCATGCGGGGTCGATTCATGCCGGTCGTCCGGTATCCTGCAGCGGTGGAAATGTTGCTTTTCGCCGTGCGGCGTTCGATGAAGTCGGTGGATACAGCGGTCTCGAACACCTTTCATCGGGCGACGATGAGTTTCTCATGTTACGGATTGAATCTCATTCGTCGTGGGACGTTCGGTATTGCGCTTGTGAAGGAGCAATCGTGGTGACCCGCGCTCCCGAAACTGTCAGATCATTCTTGCGGCAGCGCAAGCGTTGGGCATCCAAGGTCGGTTTTTATGAGGATCGACTCATCAGCGTCATGCACGTTGCGGTATACCTCTTCGTGCTGAGTATTCCTCTCGTTACGTTGGCTGCAATGTGGGACAGTAGATTCTGGCCGATTCTTTTTTTCATGTTGTGCGCGAAAATCGGAGCGGAACGATGGGTACTTTCTGCGGCGACGCGGCTTTTCGATGGACGATCGCTGCTGAAATATCACCTTCCTGCACAACCGTTTCAGATCGCCTATGTATTGTGGGCAGGAATGGCCGGATTGCTCGGCAGATATGTATGGAAGTCCCGTACTCTGGAACGATAGTACCGTTTCGACAGGATTGTATCGGCAGGACCGTTTCGACAGGATTGTTTCGACAGGATTGTTTCGACAGGATTGTTTCGACAGGATTGTACCGACAGGATCGTGTCAATACGTGGAGCAACAGGAATGAAGTTATTTTTTCTGAAGGCTGCGGCATCGACGGCGGCATCACGAATTCTTGCGGTGCTCACGACATTCAAGCCGTTTTCCGACCGTGTGTCGGGCCGCATTTATTTCCGGATACCGGCGCTTGAACGGACACTGTATCTGACGTTTGATGACGGGCCGGGCCCCGCAACGCAGCCGTTGATTGATTATTTGAACCTGAAACAGGCCCGGGCGACATTTTTTTTCACAGGGGAGGCGACTGAATCCTGCCGGGAATCGGCATCGGTCTTGACTGCTGCCCGATTGTCAGGGCATGAAGTCGGGTTGCACGGTTACCGTCATCTGAATGCATGGCATCATCGGGCCTCGACGATAGAGGATGATCACGATCGAGGTTTACGTCGGCTGCTCGCTCCCGGTAATGCAGATGCAGAAATTACTACGACGTGGGCGCGTCCTCCGTACGGGCGCTTGACCCGGTCGCTGTATGCGTGGTACAAACGGAACAGTCTGGCAGTGGCATTGTGGGATGTAGATCCCGCTGATTACAGCGACGGAGTCACTGCGGCGGATGTAATCCGGTATATTCGGAAAACCGTACGCTCAGGCTCTCTTGTTCTTTTGCACGAAAACAGCCCCGTCTGGGCTGAAGAAAATGGCACGTCCCTGGACCGTCTCATAGACGGGTTGATTGCGGACGGATGGAAGCTCGAAGCCCTGCCGCATCCGCGCGAGGTGTTTCCCGATGCGCTCGAAGCCCTGCCGCATCCACGCGAGGTGTTTCCCGATCCACGCGAGGTGTTTCCCGATCCGGAGAAGCGGCCGTGATTTTATTTACCACCATCGCTTTTCTGATCCAGTGTTTTTTCTGGCTGGCGTTCGCTGTCGGATACCGGCGCGCGCGCAAGCCGGTCGGCCTTCGTTCCAGGCCAAGCTCCCGTCCGACACCCGTTTCGGTCGTGGTTGCGGCCCGTAATGAAGAATCTCGATTGCCCGACTTGATTGCTTCGCTGGACGCGCAATCTCACCCGGAATTCGAAGTATTGATCGTAGACGACGCCTCGGACGATGGTACTGCTGCCGTTGTGGAGGCTGCGGCGAAGAGCAGGTCGTGGCTCCGCCTTTTGAGGGTCACGCGTCCCGGATACCCACGAAAAAAAACGGCCCTTACAACGGGAATTGCCGCCGCGAAATACGACGTGATGGCCTTCACGGATGCCGATTGTCGGCCCTCCCCCGAATGGCTCTCCCGGCTCGCCGAAAGGCACGATATGTATGACGAAGACGTTGTGGTAGTCGGATATGCACTTTTCGACAGAGAACCCGGTCCGTTAAATCTGATGGCCCGATATGTGGCTCTGATTACTTCGTTTCAGGCGGCGGCGACCATTGGACTCGGGATGCCTTTCATGGCGTTTGGTACCAATCTCAGTTACCGGCGGCGCACATTCAACTCCGTTGGCGGATTCGCCGATGGTCTTCTTTCCCTGAGTGGTGACGACGATCTTTTCGTGCAACATGTGCACGCTGCGGGAGCCGCAAGAATCGTGTGGATGGCCGATCAGGACGCGGCCGTCAGCACCCGGTCCATGACCACCTTCGGCGCCTGGCTCGTACAGAAAAAAAGACACTCTTCGGCCGGTCGATATTTTAGAGGGCCGGTGAAAATCGCGGGGCTGTTTTACTGGTTTTCGCTGACTGCGGTGTTACTGGGTCCCTTATTTACCAGGTGGTCGGGCCTCGCCGGGTTTGTCGCGTGGCTGATTATTCACGCGTTATGTATCGGGAATGCTTTTTGCCATTTCAAAGCAAAAGATCTTATTCCTCGCGTGCCGGTCCTTGCCGTGCTCTATACAGTCTACAACGCACTAATGCCGGCCGCAGGATTTATCAAGCCATCAAAACGCTGGAAATAATTACCCGATGGGAAGGCCAATTTTTCTCCTTTCGCTGCTCTTTGTCTGGACTGCCAACCAGGCCGCCGAAGCACCGATGAGGCAGACTTCTGAATATCCACCGTTCCTGATAACCACGTCCGAGTCGATCGCGCTTCTCGATAATGCGCGTTCTGCGATGTTCATAAAGAACTTCGATAAGGCCGGCGAGATTCTGAATCAGTTGTGGAAACGAAAGGACGGAATGATCGCTGCCATGTATCACCGCACGGAGATTGCCATGATTCGGGCTCTCAAGTCCGATCGCAAAGAATATTTCGAACGCTTCATGGACGAGTCTGATCGCTTCCGAGCGTTGCTTCGGCGCGCTCCCATGTCAGCGGGCATCGATTATTTAACCGCCGAGTCAGCCCGGCAGCGCCTTTTCATCTGGGCTGATCGGGGTGAAACGCTCAAAGCGGCCCTGGCCATGAAGACTTCTTATTCCAAACTGGAAGATCTGATCGAGCATCATCCGACGTATTACGAAGCGTATAAAACCATGGGCCTCTTGCACATGACGCTTGCCACTCTGCCCGAATCGCATCGCATTCTTTTAAAGATAGTTGGATTGGCGGGTACGGTAGAGCAAGGTGAGGGTGAGCTCGTGCTGGCGGCCGACAGCAGCCGGTATGCGGCTGAAGAGTCCGCTTATTACCTGTCTATCATAGCTCGCAACGACTGGAGTGCAATGGATGAAGCCATCTCTCGATTGTGGCGTCCGAATTTCGCCCATGCAGATTATGCCAATCCTATCGGATCGACATCCACTGCAATCCGGTAATTTCGAGGTGGATTTCCAAGCGCTTTATTGGTTTGGCGAATAAGAGCGCGAGTGCCGCGATGAGATCGGAGTCGTTCAATTTTTATCAGAATCTGTGAACGATGATTCTTGCGTATTCGTCCGATGAAAGAGGGTGATGGCCCGAGAATCGTAATGGACGAGTCTATCTTTCGTGCTTCGCGGCACCAGTCCAGGGCGATTCTGTTTACACGGTTCGCGTCCGGTCCGCTGAACAGTACGGCGATGATGCGCCCGAACGGGGGATAGTCAAGAGCCTGCCGTTCCGGCAAAACGTTTCGGGCAAAACGGTCATAGTCGTGCTGCATCGCGTACTGAATGACGCGATGCCCCGGGTTGTGTGTTTGAAGGATCACCTCGCCCGGCAATTCTGCTCGCCCCGCGCGGCCCGCAACCTGTGTCAAGAGCTGAAAAGTCCGCTCTTCGGCCCGAATATCCGGCAGGTAAATTCCCGTATCCGCGTCGATGATTCCCACCAGCGAAACGTTGCCAAAATCAAGGCCTTTTGATACCATTTGTGTACCCAGAAGGATGTCGGCCTCGCCGCGGGCAAAACGATCCAGGATCTTGTGGTGCGCATTTTTGAACGTTGTGGTATCGAGATCCATGCGCGCGACACGCGCTGTCGGAAAACGATTCAGAATCTCTTCTTCAACACGTTGTGTGCCGATACCGAGCTGCAGGACCGATTCGTTTCCACACGAGGGGCACCGGGGAGGCAGTTTTCGCGTCCGACCACAATAATGACACCGGAGGTGGCGGCGCGATTTGTGATAGATCATCGTGACCGAGCAGTCCGGACAGTCCGGAGCCCAGTTGCACTGTTCACATCGCACGGTCGGCGCATATCCTCGTCGATTCTGAAGCAGAATAATCTGTTCTCCGGACAAAAGGCGTTTTTCTATGGCGTCCGACAAAATTGTTGACAAAACTGAAGAGCCGTTTTCGGTTGCTGATCTGTTTCGCATGTCGACCACTCGAACCTCGGGGAGTTTAGCGCGCCGGCCGTGTGTTTTCACTCTTTCCGGCATGGACAGGAGGATATACTTTTTCGTTTGCGCATTGGTCAGACTCTCCAGACTGGGGGTTGCGGAGCCCAGTACACATGCGGCGGACGCCTGCCGGGCGCGCACTACGGCAACATCGCGGGCGTGATACCGCGGAGCCGGGTCGAACTGCTTGTACGATTGTTCGTGTTCTTCGTCCACCACAATCAATCCGAGGTTGTCGACGGGTGCGAGTACGGCAGAACGTGGCCCGATGACAACGGGATACTTTCCGGCACGGATACCACGCCACGCATCAAACCGCTCGCCCGGGCTCATTCGCGAATGCAATACGGCGATCTCTTCGCCGAAATGTGATCGAAACCGTGCAACGGTCTGAGGGGTGAGGGAGATTTCCGGAACCAGAATAATTCCCGATTTCCCTTGCTTTCTTGTCAGTTTGAGGGCTTCTATGTAGACTTCCGTTTTTCCTGAACCCGTCACTCCGTGCAGCAGAAATGTCTCGAACCGTCCGGCGACGATCGCGCTGCCGATGCGTTCGATCGCGTTGACTTGCGTGGGATCAAGGTCATGATTTGGCGGTGGCTTTATGGCTTCGGTGTTGGTGGTGCGGGCTCGGGATCGGTCGATTTCCCGCTCGGAAAGCGTGACGAAACCAAGTTCCTGAAGTCGTTTGACGGTTGCCGTGCTGGCTCCCGTCTGTTTGAGCAGCTCATCACGCGGCAGGCCAGAGTCAAGGGTGACGCCTTCGTTGGCCGTGTTGGAGCGGGCACGGTGACGAAGTGCGTTCAAAACAGCTCGCTGCTTGATACCTCCTGGTTCTTCCCGTGCGGCTGGTCCACTCAAATGGACGATCACCATTTTGCGAATCGTGGTCCGGGGGCCTCGCAGCATAAATTCTATTGCGAGCAAACCTCTCGATTCGAGTCTCTGAAGCTGCGACCTGGTCACCGACGGATTCTGAAGCAGGAGCGACTTTACACTCACGCTGCCTGATTCGGGCAGGGCATCAAGAATCTCTTTGTCCTTTTTCGACAGCGGAATCGGGCTGTCTTCTGCCGCAGCCGGCATCGAGCCGTCTTCTGCCGCAGTCGGATCCTCCAGCTTAATGCGGCTGATTCGCTGTTCCGACGAGGATCCAATTCCCGGCGGCAGGGCCGCCCTGAGGACCTCTCCGAGGCCACACAAATAGTAGTCCGCGATCCATTGAGCGAGTTTCATCTGATCGCCCGTGATAGCCGGTTCCGTATCCAGGATATCAAGGATTTCTTTAAGAACTCGCTTTTCATTCCGGGTTTTGCCGGCGTCGAGCGCTTTTCCCTCCATGGTGACGATGCTCTTGAGCGCTTTTCCTTCCGCGGTCACGATACCCGTCAGCGATCGCCGTCCAAACGGCACGAGCACGGCCGATCCGACTCGGACGATTTTCTGCATTGCCCGTGGAACGGCGTACGAGTAAGTCTGCTCGACAGGGAGTGGGAGGGCGACGGCTGCGATTTCCAAGGGTACGCGGGATACTGACTTACACAAGTTATTGACCGACACAGTTACTTTCTTACATTCCGAATCGGCATTTCTCCGACGCAGTGAAAAAGAAACCGTTCCGTCGGTAGCGGGTTGAGAGGCCGATGTTCGCTTTTTGATCAGGATCATGCACCCACACAAACTTTCCGGACCTCCTCGTACACTTGGATCCGGGCATCGACGTTTTCATTCGCAACCTCAGTACGCGCTGCTGCTGCTCACTTTTGTCCTTGCGGGTTGTCTGCCGTTTTCGTGCAGCAAAAAGGAAAATCGAGAACTATTCCCGGCCGACTCACTTTCTCGCGCGTTGGCAGCCTCAATTCCTGTGGATACACTGGAAATTGTCGATCAACTTCGCCCCGATTCGCCCCTTCTGTCCTATCCAAGCAGCCTTGTCTATGCGCCGGACGGCCGCCTGTGGGTGGGCGATCTCCTGACTCACGTCATGACCGGTTTTGAGGAGTCGGGGCGCGTGAGCAGCAGCCTTCAGTTCGAAGAGGTGAAGTATCCATACATCTCCGGATTTCGGGGCGATACGCTGGTTGTCTTCACACCGGAAGACCCCCGTATTCTACAAATCGTAAATGAAGAAATCGTTCGAACAATTCATCTCCCGCAAGACACACCGGTTGATTCCGGTAACCGGTACGTGACGAGCTTTGAGGGCGGATATTTTTACAAGGTCATCGACAAAGAATTCAGCGGATATATTGCGAGATTGAATAACGCAGGGCAGGAGACGGCCCGGTGGGATTTGCCCGGCAAATACTGGCGGTATG
>JACZYD010000059.1 GCA_022571255.1 Bacteroidota bacterium | reverse complement strand
TCGGGACCTGCCGCAACCGCTGGCGGCTACGGCGGCACACGATACCATCACGGTCGCATTACGTCGGAGGGAGCGACCTACGCCCGAGAGCCCTCGTTCGCTCGCCGCCGCTTCGACCTCCTATCACGCGAGGGTCACGCTGCTCCCCTTCGGGGACGAGCCGGTGGACCTGTGGGTGAGCCGCGGGCGCTTCACATTCGAGCCACAGGACGACGCCATCGAGCTGCAGCCTCGCGACGCCTTTGCGCTACCCGGGCTCGTGGACGCACACGTGCACATCGCGCTCGGCGGGCGTCGAGCCGGACTCCCGGCGGGCTCGCTGGAGCTGGTCAACGAGCATCGACGGCGCCATCGCGAGCAGGGCGCGCTGCTGCTTCGCGATATGGGCGCGATCCTCGAATCAGGCAACGACCGCGCGGCGACGCTGCGCGTCGAGTGGGACGACGGCCTGCCGCGCGTGCTGGCGTGCGGAGAGCTGCTGGCGCCGGCCGATGTATTCACGGGTGGCCAGCGGCCGACCGCCCCCGACGAGCTGACCGAGGCAGGGCTCGCGCAGGTTCGGCGCGGGGCGGGCTGGGTGAAGGTGGTGCTCGACAACTTCCCGCAGGTACGACGGGCGCCGGTGCGCGGCTCGGAGCCGCTGAACTACGACGAGGAGGCGCTGCGTGCGCTGGTCGGAGCCGCGCACGGAGTCGGCGCGCGTGTCGCGGTGCACACGTTCACGCCGGAGGGCGCCGAGGCGTGCGTCGCGGCCGGTGTGGACTCGATCGAGCACGGCTGGGGCATCGACGAGCCGCTGCTGGAGCGGATGGCGACGGCGGGGATCGCGTGGACGCCAACCCTGTGCATCGACGACGCGATGGTGCGGGCGGCGTCCGGCGATGGCGAGCGACCGGAGGTCGCGACGTGGATTCGCGAGACCATCGAACGCCTCGAGGCGCTGCTCCGGGGGGCGCGAGCACGCGGGGTAACCGTGCTCGCGGGGAGCGACTCGCTCGCGCCTGCGGCGACGGAGATCCGCCGCCTCTTCGACGCGGGCATGGAGCCTGCGGACGCGCTCGCGGCAGGCTCCACGGCCGCCCGACGCTACCTCGGGCTACCCGGCATCGAGGAGGGGGCGGCCGCCGACCTCGTGCTGTACGAGTCGGACCCGCGTGATTCGCCGGAGCTGCTGGACCAGCCCTCGCTGACGATGGTCGGCGGAGTGATCCACGAGCGGGGCGAGGCGCAGGCTTAGGACGTACGGCTAGACTTCGAAGGCCTCGATCTGGTCGGGGCGCGGCCGGTACGGACGTCGACGCGCGGTGGGACGCATCTCGTACATGTTGGTGCGTTGAGCATCCAGATCAGGATTTCCAAACGGACCGAAAGAGCCCGGGTTGGTAGGCAGTTTGAAACCAAAATTCTGAGACAGAAGATTGTTCGTCGGAATCTGGAAGAATATGCCGAACGAAAAGTGTATTACTCCCTCTTCAGAAATAGGATAGGCGACACCGAGCCGCGGCGATACCTGTGACTTGGCGGTCGTGGACGTCCACCAGTAGGCTTCACGATCTTCCATCGTCAACTCGTTTTCCGGAATTTCCTCGTCCGACGTGATCACGCCGTCGCCGTTCAAGTCGATGTACCGGTTGGTCTTTTTCTGAGGATTGTAAATGTTGGGATCGCTTGGATCGGAAGGCGTCTGCGCGCGAGCGTCAAAATAGTCAAACCGTATTCCGGCGTTTACAATGAAATTCTCAAATTCCATCTTGTCCTGCATGTAGGCCGAAAGCGTGATCGGATTGAAATTATCGAACGAGACAAACGCCGAAGACGATTCTATCGGAATGTCAGGCACAAAAGGATCGAACTGTGTACCGTTTTCGTCGAGTCCGGGAATAAGATTGAACTGTTCCAGCTCCAGATTATCAACCTTGAACTGGAACCCGGTTTTGAGAAGGTGCGACCGGCTGACCTGGCTCGAAAGATCCCCCTGAACGAGATAAGATCTTGTTTTTCGCTTGAAACGTCCAAGATTGGTTCCACCGCGGGCATATCGACCGAAGCCGGTCAACACATCAATGAATTCACCCTCCGTGAATTCAACGGTGTCCGGGGGTGCGATGTCGAAATCGTTGTATCGCCCATCAGAAACACTGGAATACAATCGGGAGGAATTTTTCGGTGCAACCGTCGCGACGTTCAACGTATAAAACGTCGTATTGGAGATGAGGTGGGTCATCTTGAGTTTGAGATTCAATCCGTCGCTGAAATCGTTTGTTCTGCCGTCCGGTGACCAACGCCTGAAAAGACTGTAGGGACGGCTCTCTTCGTTTGAACCCTGCCCGGTCAAATTCAGAATAATCTTATTGCTGGCCCTGAACCTGATATTACCCTGCCAGGTGAGCCGCTCATACGTATTCATGGGAACGAGCGTTGAATCCCCTGCCGAACCGTCGATATTGAAAATATCTGCGCCGTAAAGCCATCCGTCGTTTGCGAAGTATCTGCCGAGTGCAAAAATGGTCAGCCGGTCTCCCCACAGAGGACCTTCTACGGTACCCTGAACATTCTGATAATCGGTGACGCCGTGATCCAGATACGAATACGCGTCAACATCGCGATACTGAATGCCCGCCTCTTCGAACTCAGCCACATTTGTCCCGAGCAGATAGTCCTCGCCGCCGCTGCCGCCGACCATATAACCTCCGGTCCATAGCTTTGCGGACGCGCCCCATCGATCTGATCGTCCTTCCTTGGTCACAATGTTGATGACTCCGGACATTGCATTTCCGAATTCGGCATTGTAGGTCCCGGAAATCACTTGAAGCTCCTGAACGCCCGCGGTTTCCAGCCGCACGGTGGTAGACCCGTCGAAACTGTCTGTCGCCGGTACACCGTCAATCAGATACACCACCTCGCTGCTCCGTCCGCCGCGAATATGAATACCATTTCGCACGGTCACTCCGGCCTGGATTTCCAGCACTTGAGCCAGGTCGGTGACCGGAAGTCGCGCGATCGTTTCTGCGTCCACGCGCACATCCGAACTGGTGACATCCTTCCGAACCCGAACCGCTTTGGCAACAACGATGACTTCTTCCCCCTGGATGATCTCTTCGGTGAGTTCGAAGTCCATGGTGGTCGTCAAATCAAGGTTGACGCGCACTTCGGTAACCCGCTGCCTGGCATAACCGATGAAGGACACCAGTATGGTATACGTACCCGGTCTCACGCCGATAATAACGAATCGACCGTCCGCATCGGTCGAGGCCCCCTGCGTGGTCCTCTCAATCACGATATTGACGCCCGGAATAGACTCACCGGTGGCAGCGTCTGTAACCTTACCTGCTATTTTACCGGTCTGGGCAATTGCATCCGACGAATCAGCGATTCCGATGGCAACCCCGAAAAGCAAAATCAGGACGATCCGTTTCAGGGGTGAATTATGCTCAGGAATTTTCATGACTCACGAGCTGTACCGGACCCAGTCGATCCGCATAAATTTCTACCGCATAACGGCCCCGCAGCCCAGCCACCAGATCTCGCAAGAAATCCTGCTTTTTTGTCTGCCGAACAATGATTTCTATATCTGATCGAACTTCTTCCAGGTTTGCGCGCCTTGAAATCTCATGCGGTCCAACATGGAAATAGGCGAATTTCCCCTGCAACTCGACGGGGCCTATAATATCGTTTTCTTTGCCGTCAAATACGAGTCCCGCAAGCGTACCCAATTGCTCCCGGGTGAACGCTCCGAGGTACCCTCCTGAAGTTTCCGATTCCGGTCGGATGGAAAACTGTGTTGCGACCTCGGCGAAGGGATGGGATTCCAATTCTATTCCGACCTGAAGCGATTCTTCGCGAGATGCAACGAGGATTTCCCGAACATGCACACGCGCTGGCATCAAAAACTCGTCCGTGTAACGCTCGTAATATGCCCGAATCGTATCATCAGACACGTGCATGGAGGCGACCGCCTCGCCATATGCTTTTTCATACAACCACGACTCAAGGTTTTTTGAGCGAGCGGCGATGAAGGCCGGATCGCGCTCAATTCCTGCGGTCCGCGCCTGTGAAGTAATCGTCTCGCGCACAATCAAACCCGAAATAAATGTCTTCAAATCATCAACCGACAACACGGAAGACCGGGCTTCCGGGCTGGAAACCGAGGCGGCATCCCGGAATCGGGCTACCGTCCAGCTCATTGTTTCCGAGCCGCTGGTCGACGAAACGTCGCCGGTGAACGAAACGTCGCCGGTGAACGAAACGTCGCTGGTGAACGAAACAAGGTCGCGACTCAACAGCGCATCGTCGTCGCCGATCTCATCAGACAGGGCCTGGCCCGAAATGAAGCCAAAAAGAGCATCCAATGTATCGTCATTGAATCGGGGTGCAGTCTCGCCCACCATGTTTTCCAGAAAGGTCCGCCGGATTCGGCTCTCTTTGCGGTAACGCACGTATGTTTCGAGTTTGCGTTTTTTCTCCGCGTAATTGGTCTGTGTGATCAACGGCTTCACGAACCGGTCTTCAACCCGGATGATCGAAAATCCCAGAGAGGTGCGAACGGGTTCCGACGTTTCTCCCGGTTGCAGACTGAACGCTGCGTCCTCAAAATCCGGATCCATCTCATCAAACTCGAAAAAACCGAGCAGGCCACCATTATCACGCAGCACCGGGTCCTGGAATACCTCTTTCGCCAGGCCCGCAAACGTCTCCCCGTGCTGCAGACGAGCGTGCAGAATGTCAGCGTCACGACGACTCCGAGCGTAAAGGTGACGCGCTTTCACAAGCGTATTCACCCGCACGAGCATCTGCTGCATTTCAGTCTCAGTAACGGCTAACGTGTCAAAAAATGTCCTCTGGATATAAAGATCCAACAGAAGTTTTTCCTCAACCCTCCGCGAATTGAGACGGAATGCGTCGGTATCGGAGAGCCCCGATTCGCGGGCCTCCACCACCAGTAATTTCATTCCTATGAGGCGTTCCAGAAATGCACGGCGTCTCCGCGGTGAATCCGGCAGACCGGTGTCCAGCAGATACCCCGAGTACTCCCTTTTGAATTCGGTGACTTCGATAGCAGAGCCGTCTACCGTGGCAAGAACAACCTTATCAGCAGCACTGCGCGTGGAACAACCAGGAACCAGGATGGCCACAAACAACGCAATCAGAGTCAGTGTCAGACCCGCATTCGACGAGGAGATTATGTATACGTGTCTTTTCATTCAGATCAGCGTGCCTTGCCCGGCCCATTCCCGGAAACATCTGCCTGCACTTCGGCCGTGGTCACTCCTGGCAAAAACTCGTTGAACGATCCCAGGATCGCCGCGGCCCCTGATCGGGTTGTCGTGTGGCGCTCAATGAGATGCGGAACAAAAAGGGTATGGGATACCGGCCGGGACGACTGGTCGATTCGAGCCATCAATTTGTCAATCGCGGTAGATCCTATTTCGTACCGAGGTTGCCGAAGTGTGCTCAGACCCACGTACCTGCTCACCACCATATCGTCAAAACCGATCACTCGAATGTCGTCCGGCACACGAAGTCCCGCGTCCTGGATGGCACGAATCACACCGAGCGCTTGCACATCAGACGTAGCAAACACACCATCCGGTACCTTTCCCCGCTTGAAAAGCGATTCCATTGCCTGGCGGCCGGATATCTCGCTGTATCCGTGATGAAGAGGGTCTTCACTGGAAACAATGAAATCCGGTGGCAATTCGAGTCCGGCGGTTTTCATTATCCTCAAGAAACCGTCGCGGCGGTCAACGGACGGCCGGGACTTCGGGTTTGCCATCACAAGAGCAATTCTCTTGCAGCCGAGATCGATAAGATGTTGAGTTGCCATCTCGCCGCCCAGACGGTTGTCGGTCGTAACCGAATCAAGATCCGGATGGAACGAATCGACGAGGACCACAGGAAGTCCGGACTGTGCGAGTTGTCTTGCCCGGCCATTTTCTATGGGCGACGAGAAGAGCAGAACGCCATCCGACTGCCCCCGATTCAGCGCCCGTTCGAGCTGACTGTCTACTTCGTCCAGTGTCCGGGCCGAATGAACAATCAGTTGATAATCACTCTCGACGAGCCTGTCCTGCAAACCCCTTAAAACCTCTGCAAAAAAGAGATTGGTCATCATCGGAATGACTGCCGATACGACATCAGATTTGCGTCGGGCAAGATTTCGGGCCGATGTATGGGGGTGATATCCGAGCGACTCCGCTGCGTTCAGAACGGCCAGGCGCGTATCTGCAGAGACACGGTCACTTTCGTTCAGAACACGTGAGACAGTGGCAATCGATACACCGGCTTTGCGAGCGATATCGTAAATGGTGCTTCCCATCGAGGGGTACACGTAATGATGACATGAAAGCGCTTACATCGGCGGTACAATAGTAATCAAACCGTTATTGAATTTCAAGACCGTTCTGAACTTATCTTTTTTCAATGACTCCTGACAAGTGATCTTCAATTTTCGCCATAATTGATTATTATAGCCCACTATCAAATAGCGTGTAAGCGGTTACACCCACCGATCACTATCTCGATTTAAATCAATTGTATGACCACGTTTGAAACCCTCACTGCACTCGCAGAAAACATGTGGTGGAGCTGGAATCCGGACGCCCTGGCACTGTATCGATCTCTCAATCCTGACGAATTCTGTCTGTCGGGCAACAATCCGAAGGCCGCCCTCGCAAGTGCGCGCCAGGAAGTCCTTGCCTCGGAACATTTTGCTTCACAGGTTGCGGACGTATATACTCGCTTCAAGGAATACCTGGAGACCACAGGATCTTTGCACTCTGCACCTCGGACCGCGTATTTCTGCATGGAATATGGTTTGCACGAAAGCCTCCGAATGTACAGTGGGGGCCTGGGCATTCTGGCTGGCGACCATCTGAAGGCTGCTTCAGACGCCGGCGTCCCCATGACGGCAGTCGGGATTTTACACCGTCATGGCTATTTCAGGCAATCATTCGATGAAGATCTGAATCAGCAGGTTTCGCATACCATGTTGGATCCCGGGATGCAGCCGCTCTCGAGGGTACTTGATGATTCCGGTGCCCTGCTGCGGGTAACCGTTCATTTCGGACAAGAACCTGTGTATTTACAGGCGTGGAGGCTGCCTGTCGGGCGCGTGACATTATACCTCCTGGATCCTGACATTCCCGAAAATCCGGATGAGATTCGCAAGCTTTGCCACCGATTGTACCAGGGAGACAAACGTGATCGCCTGCGACAGGAAATTATTCTTGGAATCGGTGGAATCCGTCTGTTGCGCGCACTTGGCATGGAGTTCGATGTTTTCCATATGAATGAGGGCCATTCCGCCTTTCTGTCTCTGGAGTTGACCAGAGAAGCAGGCGAAAACATCGATCTGGGACGCATCAGGGAAAAGTGTATTTTCACGTCACATACCCCTGTTCGAGCAGGGCATGATCGTTTTACCCCTGAACTTTTTGAAGCGGAACTCGGAGAGTTTATATCGACGCTCCCTTTGACACTGGACGAGACGCTCGCGCTTGGCCGCGTTCATCCAGACGATAAGGAGGAATTGTTTACAATGACCGTCCTGGGTCTGAAACTGTCTCGCGCCGCAAATGCCGTGTCGCGCTTGAACGCAGAAGTTACCCGAGCGCAGTGGCAGGAACTTTACCCGACCCTTCAGAAAAGCAATATCCCGATCGGTCATGTAACCAACGGAGTCCACCTGGCTACTTGGGCAAACCCGAAAGCCTGGCCCTTTCTCGACAAACAATTACCAGGATGGAATTGCACGAGCAGCTCCCGCACGGGCAGCTCCCTGCGAAGTGATTCATTTGCAGCGGTCACTGATCTGAGCAGCAGCGATCTCTGGAACTACCGATGCATGTTACGAGCCGACTTGATCGATTTCGTGCAAGAGCGATCCCGAACGCAATCATTCCAACAAAAAGTCGATCTGGATCCGCATGCGCTGACGATCGGTTTCGCCCGACGTTTTGCGACCTATAAACGGGCTCCCTTGTTTTTTAAAGATCCTGAACGCGCGGCCGCAATCCTCGGCAATCCCGACCGTCCCGTTCAAATCGTGTATGCGGGAAAAGCGCATCCAGCAGACCAGCCAGGACAAGCATTTATCCGAGAAATTCTGGAATTCAGTCGGCACGAGTCGTTTTGCGGCAGGGTCGTTTTTCTGGAAGACTATAACATGGAAATCGGCCGCAAGCTCATCTCCGGATGCGATGTATGGCTGAACAATCCACGCAAGCCGAAAGAGGCCTGTGGTACGAGCGGGCAAAAAATCACCATACACGGCGGATTGAATTTGTCGATCCTTGACGGATGGTGGGCAGAAGGATATGACGGCCAGAACGGTTGGGCGATCGACTCGGAGACGAACCCGGCGACCGATCATGCGACTGGCCAGGCGATTGACCAGAATTCTCACACGGAAGCACAGACGGATATTCTTGATGCGACCGCGATTTACGAACTGCTTGAAAACAATGTCACCCCTCTTTTCTACTCTCGCGATCATGAAGGAATACCTGTCGAATGGGTCGATAAAATTCGGCACGCCATCTTTTCACTGGCCTATCCTTTCAGTGCTGAGCGTATGATGCAGGAATATGTGGAACGGTTTTATGAAAATGAAATAGCGGACAGCGGACAGCGAATAGCGAATCGCGGATAGAGCAACAAGAAAATCGTGGCTTGTTTCAATCAATCGTGATTTGTTTCAATCAAAATGTCGTGATTTTATACTTTTTCGCGTTTCTATCTTGTAATGAAACGCATTGAGAAAACCTTTTTCCGAAAAGAAATGCGTGGAGAAAAATAAAGACCGTTTAAGCTGGTTTTCGGGTTTATCCAGCCGTAATTCGGCGACAGATTTTCGACATCACAGCCCAATGATAAACGTGTCGGTACGCGCTCTAAGAGAGAGTGTTGTCCCTTCTTCCTCTCTCTTTGACAGAACTCCTGTCATGATGCACACGCTGGATCAGGAGCGACGATTCCTGGCGGTAAGCGACTACTGGTTGGATAATCTCGGCTATGAACGAGATGAGGTAATCGGGAAGTGTGTCTTTGATTTTCTGACCGAATCATCGACAAAACGAGCCCGGAATATTCTCTCTCGAGATTACAAAGCTCTCGGAAGCGTTGTAGCTGTACCTTTGGAGTACAAGAAGAAGGATGGAAGTATTCTGAGCGTATTGTTGTCTGCGGTGAACGAGTATGACGACAAAGGCAATGTGGTTTGCCGACACGGAATTCTCACCGATCTGACCGAAAAACAACGCCTGGAGAACGAACTGGTTGAGATCTCTGAACGCGAACAACGGCGGCTCGGTCGGGATCTTCATGATGATGTTGGCCAGACCCTGCTCGGCGCGTGGCTCATCTGTGAGCATATGAAAGTGCAAGCACTCGATCTGGATCCCGAGGTATGGGACACCGCCGAACGCGTTTCAAAAGCCCTGCAACGTTGCCTGGAGAAGCTTCGATCCTTGGTTAATGGCCTGAACGTAGTCGGCCGGACACCGGCTGAGTTCAAGGGCGTAATTGACGAATTAGCGGCTGATATGGAAAAAACATATCAATCCAGAGGATTGGTGTGCACGGTGCGGCTGGACGAGGAAATTGTGTTGCCGGACGCGGATACAACCACACATCTTGTTCGAATCACCCAGGAAGCGATGACGAATGCGGTCTGGCATGGTGAAGCCACAAAGATCATCATTCAATTGACTCGTAAAAAAGGGAACGTTGAATTGAGCATACGGGACAACGGAAAAGGAATTGAGTCTTCAGAACAATATCAGAATCAATATGGAATCCGGATTATGAATTATCGCTCGCGAATCATCAAGGGAGATCTCGATATACGTCGCCTCGAAAGCGGAGGAACTATTGTATCTTGTGTGTTCCCGATAACCAACAAACCTTGACAGCCATGAAGTACCGAATAATGGTTGTGGAAGATCATCCGATCTACCTGGAAGGCTTGACCATGTTTATCAACGAACAGTCAGATCTGATCGTTTGCGGCAAGACAGACAATGCGGCAGATGCGATGACAGAATTAGAGAAATCAGAACCGCATCTGGTTATCGTTGACTTGGTACTTGCCGGTTCGAGTGGGTTTTACCTTGTGCAGAATATCAGATCAAAATGGCCCGATCTCAAGATATTGATCCTGACAATGTATGATGAGACCCGCTTTGCCAACCGGCTCCTTCAGGAAGGAGTTTCCGGATATATCATGAAAGATGAGGGTCCGGAAAACGTACTTCGGGCCATAAGAACGATCCTCGCTGGGGACACATATGCCAGCGAAACAATCAAGCAACAGATTCTTTCGCGCGGTACCGTTGATTCTCCTGAATTCGACTTATCGAATAAAGAACTGGAGATTTTCCAACTGCTCGGAGAAGGAAGCAGCGTAGCTGATATCGCCCGCATTCTGTGTCGAAGCCCGAAAACCATTCAGAATCAGGCCCATCGAATGGAAGGGAAACTCGGAAATATCTCGCGTCAGGCTCTCTATCAGTTAGCCCGTGACAGAGTCAGGAGTCACGTCATGCCACGGTTTCCGCGGCCCTCCGAGACACAAGAATAAATTTTTTGCTCGGTAATCCGGTTGTTTTTCTACGACCCGTACTCCAATCGGACCGATGGTGCACATCAGGAATTATTCCCGGTCTGTTTCGGGAATTTATCCCTGTTCATATCGGGAATTCTTCTCTGTCCGTATTAGGACTATTTCCGTATCAGAATCGGGAATAATACCTATTTTCTCCCGGTGCCTTTTGTCGATGTCTCGATATATGCGGCTTTGCACTGAAGGCGTTGTTGTTGTCAAATCGAAAAGTATACAATCATGAGTCAAATCAGCCATAATACCGGTGAATCTGAAGTTTATCCGGGTTTCCTGGTTCAACCGGTCACGTTCGATACCACCATTGTGAGCGTAGGGGACCACCTTGATTTTCGGAATTTGTCAGATTTCAAGATCTTGCTCACCAAAGAATTTGAGAAAGGAACCCGGAATTTTATTCTTGATTTTTCAAAAACAAAGTCGTTCGATTCAGCTGGAGTCGGATCGTTATTCGCATTGTACAAAAGACTCTCTCAAGACAGCGGTATGATCTGTTTCGCATCCGCTTCGGACGTGGTAATGAAAACCGTCGAGATTACCCGCTCGTATAAAATTTTTCCTCAGTACCAGACAGTTGAGGCAGCACAGCGAGCCGTCAGGAAGCTGAGGTTCAGCTGATGAAACGACTGATTCGAAATATTCGTTCAGGCCGGTCCATTCTGAACCTTGATCAGAATATTGTCTGCGCTTCTGTCTTCACTGTCTTCAAGTCGCTTTCCCTGGTTCTTATTTGGGCTTCCGCATCCGTCTCATTCGCCACACAACAGAATTTTGCACCCCAAACTGTTATTGTCAGCATAACACCGATAACGGTTCTGGCATTGTCGGGCGACCCTCAGCCCTTTGTGTTGGAGAATTACGGAGCGTCCAGCCCGCCCTACTTTCATGACCGAACCACGAGTTACAGTCTGACTACAAACGAGAATAATGTTGTGCTGAGAGCCCAAATCGATGCCCCTCTGCCACCCGGTGTTCACCTGACGATTTCTGCAGAACCGTCTCTCGGAATCGGGACGGGCGAGCAGGAACTTACCGGAGCACGTCACCCGGTAGATCTGGTTATTGCCATCGGTCCAGGCCTGGAAAACAACAGAGTGCTGCAATACGACATCCATTTTGACAATACCTTTCGCCACGTGGGCCTTCTTGAAAGGAAAGTAACGGTCAGTCTGTGTGTTTCTGACATGTCCAGATGCAGCGAGAAAAGTCAAACAATTGTGCTCGGGTGGGAATCACCTCAAAGTAATTAATCCACAATTACGGATATGAATAAGGACGCAGGCTAAATTCCCGATTGGGTATCTCTGAACCCGGAGTATGGAGTTAACCGTCCGGCGCCAGATACTTCCGTTCTATCGCCCCCCCCTTCTGAGGCAGTCCGCACAGTTCGATGGAAAGGTTTCAGTCTCGTCCTTTATCAAGCCCTGCCGGTATTCCTTGCCGGCAGGGCTTCAGCAGTTGTGGATTCCATTACGATTCAGTGGAGCGATTCGGCCATGCCTGGCGCACAAAAGAGAACAGCCCGACCTGCGACACGCGCGATCGGGCTGTCATGAAGAGACATACGTCGAGCAAACATCTCACGATCTGCGTCCGCCCGTTTAAAAATCACCGGCTGCCACAACATTGACAACAATCATTGAACTTCGTAATACGTCGGCATATTGCCGGCAGCCTGTCGAACGTTCGTCAGCTCAACTCGGATCGGTTCAGATTTCAACATGGTAGTAAGTTCTGCCGAGAGAAAAGACAGTCTGCTGAGTGCGAGTGAACTGAAAAAGAATTGCGGTTCGCCACGCACGGTAAAACTGATGGGTTCCAGGTCCTCTTTTTCCTCAACCGTAGCTACCGGATTTCCGTCCGTGTCGGTTGAGCGAAGAACAATGGCGCCGTAAATCTTGGGCTGACCTCTCAATTCGTGCTGCCCGCCCGACGTCGACGCGTAGATCAGTCCTTCCCATCTGGGCTGGCCAACTTCTGTGTTGAAGTTGCCTTTTATATAAAGGACTCCATATCCCCGTATGTTGCCGCGAAACGTAGCGTTTCCGTCTACAATCACAATAACAGGTTCTTCCCTCGTTCCGAAAACATCGTTTCCTGCAAATATCTGATTACCGTCCATCATGATGCATACGGGGTTCGGAACATCACAAAGACTGAGTATGGTGTCCGATAATCTGTCAAAATCTACAAACTCGTTTTCACCGTAGGTAAAACTGCCACCGGCTCCGATTTTACCACCGGTCACAAGCTCGGGACGAAGGCCATCTTCCATTTCGATTCTGGCTGATTCCAGAACAGTATGCACGCCGCTGGCATTGGGACCCTGACCCGTAGCCATTCCTTCGAGATCATCCGGATTCGTATTGACTCCGGTAAACAGGTATGACCCTCCGACTCCGCGCGCTGACGATATAGGTCCGTCGATATTAAGAGCGGCCATCTTCGTCCCCCCGCGCTCAATCATGTCGCCGATGATGGAATATTCGGCTCGTCCGACCGTACCTGTCGCAAGAACCGTTACCACATTATTGGTTGAACTCAGAGCAGACATTGAAAAATTCCCGTCCCGATAAGGTTTTTTAAGTAAGTCTATACGGAAATTGTCAAAATCACTTACCGTGTTCGACACAACCATGTCAAACCCTGATAATGCCTGCTCACGAGCAAGCACCTTTTCTTCATAAAAAGCCTGCTCGTCCTCGCGCTCCAGGAAAATGTTTTTCTGGTTAGAGTTGGTCAAGGTCCAGGAGTATAAACTCACGATGACCAGCAGAAGTGCGCTCTTTCCCATTGTTGTTCCTCTCAAAAAGTGATTTTTCTCTTTCTTACTGTCTCAGTACCAAAAATCATGGGGCAGATGGTACCGCACGAGAGGGGGTGGGGATGTGCATCAACGAAACGAGTGCATAACACACACGGTACGTATCGTCAATAATTCACTGTACTTAAGCACATGCTTCACATCAGTCGGCAAACCGTGCGAAGTGTCATGCCTCACGGATTCAAATATTTTCCGGTCGAACGGTCATACCCCAAAATGAATGACCGATGTGCATTTCATCCGGATCTCCAAGCGGGTACGTGTCTCTGATTCTGGCCCTCACCAGTACGGCCGACGCGGGCACTACCACATTTCCATTGGCATCAAGCGTTTCAACGACAAAATCTCTGAGCGTCGGTACACTCCCGCCACTGTAAACGTCATTCTCATAACGGTCCATTCGATAACGCTTTACTTGGTCGCCATTTACCATAATGGTGTCGGTGGCTACCAGTCGAAATTCGATTTTCAAATCGGACACGCCATTGTTTCTCCAGAATGTGAACCGGGTGGTCTGACCATCCGCATTATTGATGACCTGGGTAATTTTATTCGTTGTGCCCTGCCCGATAAGCTTGAGCTCTTGTTCCAGAGTCGCCCCGAGTTCAAGAATCTGCTTCTTAGACATATACGAAATGGTGGATTCAACCGTCGTTTGACTGGCACTGAACTGCGTCGAAATCACCACCAGCGCAACGGAAGAATAAACGAGGGCGGCTAAAATATTGTCGATAATCAGTTGCATGTCTTTATTCGGATATCAACCGGGCGTGGGTGACCAATGGACGGGTAAACCGACTGTTACTGGCGCTGATAACGACTTCTTTCGTCATGGTCGGTACGCCGGATGGATTTCCGGAACCATCTACAAATCGGACCATGATGGCGATGTCAAAAGACTCCTGAAAGTTGTTGAAGCTGAAATTCCTGGTAACCACATCGCCGTTCCAATCGTGCAGATCATCCCAACTCGTGCTCGCTGCTACGATTTCCATCTGTTCAAGGGCCACGGCATTCGCCATGATCTCGTATTCAGAATCCAAGATGGACTCAAAGGTTTTGAGATCAGCCCTCTGCTGATTCAAGGCGATGAATACGGCCATCGTCATGGCGAGAAAAGCGAGCATGGTTTGTGGCATGAACTCTGACTGCGGTGCAGTGGGTGTGGCTGGATTCGACTGAAGACTCAGGGGGTATCGGCCGGACCTTCATCATATTTTAATAATGCACGCAAGCATTATTTTCTCCTGCAGATAGCCACAGCTACCAGCACCCCCACACGGCGTTGCCCCCACTCAGCGATGCCTCCACCCCAGCGATGCACACACCGCCACACAGCGAGCCCCCACGGCGCCAAGAGATGCCCCACACGGTGTTACCCCCACCCCAACGCCCTTCCGCCCTGGTAGATGATGAAGGAAAACAGATAAGCCAGACCCGACATATAGAGCCACATGACGGCGGGCCACTTCCAGCTGTTTGTTTCCCTCCGAGTAATGGCAAGGGTACTCATGCATTGCATCGCGATCACAAAAAAGACCAGTAAACTGACTGCAACCAGCGGAGTGTAGACCGGGCTCCCATCGGGATACCTGTCCGCTTTCAATTGCTGGCGCAGTAAAGGACTGTCTTCCTCCCCATTGCCCACGCTGTATATCGTTGCCAGGGCCGAAATCATTACTTCTCGAGCTGCAAACGCGGAAATAAGACCCGCACTGATTTTCCAGTCAAATCCAAGCGGGCGCATGACCGGCTCCAGCGTGTGACCGATGATACCGATGAAACTATGTTCCACCTGATGCCCGGCTTCGGCCGCATTGATTCTGCGAAAAACAGGTGCCATTTCTTCGCTGACCAGTTCGGCAGCCACCGTGTCAGACAGACCTTCGGAAATCAAACTGTCAACACTTACTTCAAATCGCCCGTCGGCGGCCAGCCGCTGCGCGTCAATTTCCGGATCGGATGCAACGCCGGGAAATCTCGCCAGGAACCAGAGTATGACGGACATCCCGAAAATTATTTTACCTGCCCGGACCACAAAAGCTTTCGAACGATCAATCATCCTCCAGAATATCTGACGCGGGCGCGGCATTCTGTACGGAGGCAGTTCCATTGCAAAAAACGATGACTGTCCTTTGAACACCAGTTTCAGTACAAACGCAGCGACGAACGCCAGTACAATTCCCAGAGCGTACATGGAAAACATAGCCAGTCCCTGAAATGTAATCGGTCCGAAGACGATTCCGGTCGGTAAAAATGCAGCAATAAACAGGGTGTAAATCGGCAGCCGAGCAGAGCAGCTCATGAGGGGCGCCACCATGATTGTGATCAGGCGATCTTTGGGATTGGCAATGGTTCTCGCGGCCATGATTCCCGGAATTGCGCACGCAAAACAGGATAATAAAGGCACAACAGAGCCCCCGCTCAAACCGACTTTGCTCATGATCCGGTCCATGATAAAAGCCGACCTTGCCATATAACCGGTGTCTTCCATCAATCCCAAAAAGAAAAACAGCAGCAGTATCTGGGGCAAGAATACAACCACATTACCTACCCCAGCGATGATTCCGTCCACTACAAGATCTGTCACAATCCCCGCCGGCGCCTGCATTCTGACCAATCTTCCAAGACCTACAACACCCGATTCAATCAGATCCATGGCCGGTGTTGCCCACGAAAACACGGCTTGAAAAATCAGAAGCAGCAGCAGACTGAACAAAATTGGCCCGACGATCCTGTGTGTCACAACAGCGTCAATTTTGTCCGATACCGTTTTCGCATTCGGATCCTTTTTCCGGGAGATGACGGTATTCATCAACGGACTGATCCATGCATACCGGCCAATCACTTCGGCCTGACGATAGGCCACGTTCATTCCGGACAATCGCTCCCTTGCCGCCACTACCGCCTTCTGGAATTCCGGAGCTTTATCATTCCAGAAATCAAGCATCACATCGTTGGACAGGCACTGAAGAACTTCGATATATCGTTTATTCTCAGGTACGAATTGCGCCTCTATAGCGAACTTCGAGATCAACGTCTGGATTTCAGTATCAACGGATGGAAGGAGAGACCAGTGTCTGTCCGGCAACGCCGGAAGCCTGCTGCGTCGCATTTCGATGATGAGTTTTCCGATGCCTTTTTTTTCGGACGCAACCATGGGCAGTACAGGTACTCCCAGTCTTTCTTCCAACAGCCGGACATCAATATCCAATCCTGTTGTTTTGGCCGCGTCCATCATATTCAAAGCAACGATTACCGGAAGCCCCAGATCAATGACCTGAGTGACCAGATACAGGTTTCGCTCCAGAACGCTGGCATCGACTACACACACCACGAGATCAGGCGGATCTTCTCCGTCCAGATGACCGGTCAACACATCGTAGGCGATCCTCTCGTCGATAGAATTCGGGCTCAGGCTGTAGGACCCTGGTAAATCAATAATTTTGATCGGGCGCGTACCCGACAGGATGCCTGTCTTTCGCTCAACGGTGACGCCGGGGTAATTTCCGACCTTCTGACGCATTCCCGTCAACTGATTGAAAATCGTGGTCTTACCGACATTTGGATTTCCGATCAGAGCGACACGCCGAAGTGGGACGGACTTGTCTGTCACGAGCGTATTCAACTGGTAACCCTCTTTTCGACAAGGACAAGAGAAGCTTCTGACTTCCTGATCGAAAGATGAAAACCCCTCACTTTGATATCAAAAGGATCTCCCAGAGGAGCGGATCGAACCAGTTCGACCGTTGTCCCCGGAAGAAGTCCAAACTCCAATAGCCGTCCGGGTGGATCATCCGTTGCCCAGCCCGTCACGATCGCTCGATCTCCGGGTTTCAAATCAACTATCGTCATGGACTCTCCAGTGTAGCAAATACGGCCATGGCGACTTCTTTTCGCAGCACAATCCGGCTCGCCTCGACGCGTAATACCAATGACTCCTCATTTTTCAGCACGTGCAACTCGTTCCCTTCTCGGATTCCGAGATCGCGAAGACGCTGCTCTTCGACCGGAGACAGGGAAAAGAAATTCAAACGAACAATGGCACCTGCTGAAAAGCTCGTCAATGGTCTTGGAATGGCAGACGGTCCCATTGATTTATTGTGACGATTCAGAATGACTCTGGTGTGATAAGTATGTTCGAACCCGTGGTGAATATCGGATCCGATCTCTATTTAGACTGAATCTAAATAAGAATCCATTATATAACCCGCCCGAAATCAAACAACGCAAATCTTTGCCTTTTTTTCGAAAAGGGAGTATACAGTCACGAATAAACCAATAATAACGATGAAAAGCCATAACCCGTTGTGTTACAGAGTTATGGCTTTTCGATTGTGGAGATGCCGGGAGTCGAACCCGGGTCCGAATGAATGTTCAGGCAAGCGTCTACGTGTGTAGTCTACCTGTTAAATGCTCACAAGAGTCTTATGCCGGTGGACAACGCCAGACTCAAGCAAAGGCTGATAAAGTTCACCGCCCGGTATTCAGCCGGCATCAGGGCGACTATCCTGTCTCAGGTTGATGCTCCTGCATCTGCCGACAGGCAGACCTGATGCGGAACAGATAGCTGTCTAAGCAGCCATCGCGTATGCGTAATCGTTCGCATTTGCACATTTCCTGGCAAGATTTACGAGCATACCAGGGGGCTCGACACGCAGCCTGCTGTACTCTTCACCCGTCGAAGCCGGTACATCCCCATTCTCAGGTTATCGCCTCAACAGAAGGGCGTTTAAATCCACGGTGTCCGAATTTGGTTCCTCCCGAGCATATACCGCCGTGTCCGTGAACTGCTAACCCTCTCCTTTCTGATACGCTGCGTTCCTCATTCCTGCATTACCGATGAACGTGAACCCTTGTGCTGTAAACTCCTCATCCAGTGACTCAAATACTGCACGGGCCATCCCGCTTTTCAGATATGGAATTCTGCCGCGCGCTCCCCAGAAATAGTGTCGAAACGGATGGATAAGTACCCGTACATACTTCCGTCCGATAATAATAACCTCGAGCTCGGCTTCAACCGTATAAAATAACCAGTTCGCAAACTTGCGTTTATCGGTTGCGACCGCATATTCGACGTCCGCCTCTGCAAGTGTCCAACCGGATGCCTCAAGGGCTGCGCCAACACGTTTTAAAACATCAGCGTCCGATTCTCTACTTGAACTGGCTGTCTTACCATCCACCTCAGTGTAGGTGGCTTCGAACTCCAGGGCCAGATCCGTACTGTCCGTGACGGGGGAGGCGTCGGCGGTCCGCCCCGCGGAAACCGGTTCATCAATTCGGTAATCCCCGTATTTCTGAGCAAGCTTCGGTGAACATCCGGACAGCATAAGCAGCAGTATTGCTGGCAATACGCTCTGGATTCTGAATAAAAGAATACTGGCCTTTCTCACGGAATCAAGGTTTTCGCGTCGATAGGTCTCGAACGCCTCTCGCCGCGGCTGGTTCAGGGCAATTCGATCTGCACATCAGGGCCCGACATTCGGAATCAGCGCTGGATACACTGCCGATACCTCCGAATGTGCACGTTCTTCAAACAATACCATGAACACCCGGGGGGGCATCCCGTTGCACGGCAGTCAAAATGTAATGTACTTTATTGGTTTGGACCCAATTTATCCAGACAACCCCTTTTCAGGAGGAAAATATGCCTTGCGGTCGTAAACGTAAAAGACACAAAATTGCCACACACAAGCGTAAAAAGAGACTGCGTAAGAATCGGCATAAGAAAAAGGGTAAGTAGTTTATAACTCGCCCACCTGTTTCATTTTCGCGTAGAGTACCGATGCGCGATTCCTTTTTGATTCGCGTTTGAAACAGCGCCCGTGTGATTCCAGTATACACGGCGACCCAACAAAGAATTGACACGGCAACATACCATGAAGAATCGGTCCAGCGGAAATTCATTTCGTGCAGCTACCTGGGGAGTTTTTTTAGGGGCTGCTGTCGGTTTTGCCGTGGGTCTGCTGCTTGCCCCGGAAGAGGGTACAAAGATCCGGCGCAAAATTGCCTATCAGCTCGATCACCTCAGCGAACAGATCGCTGATCTTATCGAGAAGTCTCTCTCACCGAAGGAAGAAGGCGATGCAAGAAGGGATGGACAGGCTCTCGTGAACGACGCTCAAGAAAAAGCCGAGCAGATTCGCGACGATATTGACTCACTGCTGGGTGAAATTCGAGAGGGTCACGACGCATCCTGACGACGTCTCATAATCCGGCAGCCACAAATCGGGACGGCAGAAAAAACCGGGCCCGGCACAGTCCACTTTGCTATAACCCGTTTATTTGAGATGCCCAACTTCTCTATTCTGCTCCCTTCGTCAGATAATCAGCAAACAGGCGGCAATCCACTCGCGCCGGATATGTTCGATTACAGGACGTCAAATACGTTCAATTATTTTCACGAATTGAATCAGGATCGACGTGCACTCATCGACGCGTTGCATGCCGCTCTCAGCGGTGACGATACCGGCGCAGAGGCAATCCTGGGCAAAAAGGGCCAGGGACTCGACGCCATGGTGCAGATCAACAATGGCATTTATTCAGCGCCGCTCATGTCGGCTCTGGAGCGTTATGATCCGGGCGTACTATACCAGTCCATGGATTTCAGAGGTCTCCCTACCGGTGCGCAGAGAAGATTGCTGGAAGAGGGAATCGTGTTCTCGGGTCTTTTCGGACTTTTACGCCCGGATGATCTGATTCCCGAATATCATCTTCCGATTGACGCAGAAATTCCCGAAATCGGCCGCGTTTCTGATTACTGGAAAGACGACCTCAGCAAGCAGCTGAATGAGACACTCGCCGACCGATTTGTCTGGAATTTACTTCCGGAACAACACGAAACAGCATGGTCCGACGATCATTCGTATAAAGCGATGGTTCGCCTCGTGTTTGCAAGGCGGAAAGGAGACGAGGTCGTGCCGATCACAACCGACGTTTTATCCCTTTACGGGAAAGTCGTGTGTCTTGTTGTCGAAGAAACACTCGAGGATCTGGAGTTCTTCTGGGAATGGAAACATCCGGGCGGCTACAGACCGGACGAATCCCTATCTTCATATGACGACGAAACAAAGACGCACACGATCATGATGGTCAAGCGACGCTGATCGAGGTGTTGTTCAAGGTATGCCACGACCGGTCATCATTGGAATAGCAGGGGGTTCGGGCTCGGGAAAGAGTACGTTGCTGACCCATCTCATAAGTGAACTGGGCCCGGAGACCGTATCGGTACTCGATCACGATGCCTATTATCGCGATCTCGGACATCTTTCTTTCGCCGAGCGCACACTGGTTAATTTTGATCACCCCGATATGCTCGAAACCGATCTTCTGGTCGATCATCTTGATGAGCTTCTCTCGGGCGGACACGTCGAAAAACCGGTCTACGATTTTGCGCTGCATACACGCTCGGCGCAGACAGAACTCATCAGTCCACGACCCGTCATTATTGTCGAGGGCATTCTTGTGCTCAACGATGACGAGTTGGTGCATCGAATGGATATCAAGCTGTTTGTGGACGCCGAGGATGATGTTCGTCTGTCGCGCCGAATCCGCCGTGACATGGCCGAACGGAACCGCACTGTTGAATCGATTCTGGATCAGTACGAAAAAACGGTTCAGCCTATGTACATCCAGTTTGTTGAACCCTCGAAAAGGAAGGCCGACATCATTATTCCCCGCGGTGGGAAAAATCTGGTCGCACTCGACCTGATTCTGACCAAGATAAATTCCCTGCTCGCTGTGCAGGAGTCAGAGAGCTTGTTTCAGGGGCAGTCAATGCTCTCACGGGGCGTTCTATAAGCCTCAGTCTCCTCCGTAATGCATCAGCAGTCTGACGCCATGCAAGACCAGATCCTGATCTTCTTCGTCGACCTCTTCGCAGTATTCCTTCAGCCACCCGGCCCATCCACCGGTAGCCAGAACGTACGGTTTGTCCAGGACCTGATCCGATATTCTACGCACGATACCTGATACTGAATCCAGGAAGCCGTACATGATTCCGGCTTGAACCGAATCTCGCGTTGTTCGCCCCGGGAATTCTTTCGGGATCCTCAGTTCTACTTTCGGCAGTTGGGCTGTGCTTTTGTACAGTGCATCATGGATCATTGCGGGTCCGGCACCAATCGATCCTCCCGAATAAACTCCGTCGTGGCTCACATAGTCACAGGTCACAGCGGTTCCAGCGTCTACTACAATTACGGACCGGGGGGTGCCATCAATTGTTTTCCCGTACAACAAATGCGCTGCGACCACCGCGGCCACCCGATCCGAACCAAGCGTTTCCGGCGTAT
>JACZYD010000166.1 GCA_022571255.1 Bacteroidota bacterium | reverse complement strand
TTTGCCGATAGAAGCAGAGGGGAAAGGATTTCCCGACAACGCGCTACTGGTTGGGCTGCAGCACGATATTCTCCGTCAGTTTGCTGAAATCGAGAGTCGGGAATTCGTGTATTCTGCGTTATTGCCTTCGGAAATTTCTGAGCGGCAGATCACTGATTCGACCTGGTCGAGTGAATTGCCGAAGGGTAGTGTAGCCGTCAGGGGCACGATTCAGTCTTTCGGCTCGTCGGTTCAATTGACATTTTCGCGGATTCGGAACGACGGTCGAATTTCTGGAGAACCCATCAGTGTGGATGCGGCAGAACGTGATATGCTGCCCTTCCAGAACCAAGCCGGATTCGCACTGGCCAAGTTGATCGCGCCATCACCCGATACGGATCCTGCTTTGGCCCGTTCGCCTGGGTCGGGCGCAACTTTGATTCCTCAGGCGTACACGGCGTATCTCAAGGGCAGGGGAGGCCTTGAACTGGCTCGCTCAGTGAGCGAGATCTCCGTGGCGACGAACTATTTCAAAGAAGCGATCCAACTAGATCCTGGTTTTGCTCTGGCCCATATCGGCCTCGGAGTGGCCTGTTTACGTCATTTTGATCTCGACGGGGACATTTCATGGGTAGGTCTCGCAGAGGAGAGTGCGGACGCCGCCGCATCGACGTCCGCTGATCTTGCCGAACTTCAGTTATTAAAAGGCCGGATCGAAATGGTTCGCTCAGATCCGGGCTCTGCCTTGAATCCATTCTCAGAAGCTGTCGCCTTGAATCCCAATAATCCATCGAATCACAACAGACTGGGTATCGCTTATCATGAGTCAGGGAGGTCATCGCAGGCCGAGAAAAGTTTTAGAATGGTGATTGCTCTCCGGCCGAAGGACTGGAAAGGTTTTTATAATCTGGGTCGATTCTACGAATCAACGGATCGACTCGGTGCTGCCGAAAAACAATACACGACGGCCTCTGAGGTTGGAGGCGATCATTTCGCCGCATTCTTCAGGCTTGCTTCGGTTCAGGAGGCATCGGGTGACATACAAAGCGCAATGATCTCTTATGAGAGAGCCGCACTGCTTGATGAGACCAGTTCTTCTCTCTTGAAGTTGGCAGATCTTCATTTCTATAACCTGGCTGATTATGTCAAATCAGCATCTTTCCTGGAAAAGGCCACTGAAAAGAACAATCTTGATTTCCGGACATGGGACAGACTGGCCAGCGCCTATTATTCGATTCCCGGACAGCGGGAGAAAGCACGTGAGGCTTGGTCTCGTTCAGGAGAGCTTGCAGCGGCGGTGCTCCGTATGAACAAATATGCTTATGACGCCCGGGGCGCTTTGGCTTTTTCCCTGGTGCGGCAGGGAGCAACTGAGGAAGCAGCCGAACTCATTGAATCGCTTAAGCGAATCTCAATACCCGACGCCGGTGTCGCTCTCGATCTGGCAAAACTCCTTGAAAACACGGGGAATCGTGATTCCAGCCTCGTTTATGTAAAACGATCTCTCGAATTGGGGCTCGATCCAAAATATATTGTCAATTCACCCTGGTTTGGAGCACTACGGTCAGACCCCCGTTTCTCTGTTTCAGGGGAATTCTAGTCTGAATAGTCCAAGCGCTGAGTATTTTCCCGTGTGCTCCCGAATAGATATCTGTGTCGAACACTTGACCTTACGCTAATAATTTGCGACTTTGTTTTCCTCGCCTCAGTCAGGCTTCGTCTCGCATCAAGTACGGATTTTGAATTGTTATTTCGTCGAGTACGGGCTTGGTCTGAACATTGATTTTTCGCTGGATAAAATGCGTTGATCATTCCCAGTCGCCGCAACGGATTTGCGGCACGAAACTGGCAACTGCGTATGCGTTATTCATGCCTTAATAATTTGTGTCTGTTTGTGGCAGCAATGCTCTTATCCTGTGCTTCCAGGGATGTTGTGGCCCAAGTGACACGGTTTAAAGTCGATTCTAACGTTCCGAATGCAGAGGTGTGGGTAAATGGCATAAAGGTAGGTGAAACCGACGCAGACGGGCGGTTTGAAGACACCAGCATAACCGAGGGGACGTGGGAAATCGTCGTCTCGAAGGAAGGATATAAATCCGTCCTTGGGGCCGAGCGCTTTACGAATGGTCTGGATACCCGATTTGTAGCTGAATTGGAGCCTTTGATTTCAAATCTGGAAGCATTGCAAAACGTGCAGCCTGTACGTGTTTTATTGCAAAGTGGAATGTCGTCTGCACAAGTGTTCGTGGACGATATGTACATGGGGTACACAGACCTTAATGGGCAATTGGTTCTGACGCTCCCACCCGGTCGGCGAACATTTATGGTCTACGATTCTGTTGCCGGTATGAGAAAAATATCGATTACACTCAAGCGATCATTGTTGACCAAGAAAGTCAGGATGGCGGCCGGAGGTGTGAGAATATGAAACGAGCATTAATCGTTATAATCGCGAGCTTGGCTGGTTTATTACCGGCGTCTGCGCAGGACTATGAAAAGCATGGAGAGATTATTAGCGTCAATCTTGCGAACAAAGAAATAACGGTTTCGATGGATGCGGCGTATTCAGTTGTAGTTGGGACCTCGGGGAATGTAATAGAGACCGAGAACATATTTGGTCGTGACGAAAAAAGTGCAATTGCCGTAATTGAAGTTTCGAAAGTAGATGGCAGAAATGTCACGTGCTCGATTCTGAATTCTAACACCAATCCATCCGGTGAGATGTATGTATCTTTTGAAAGTGTTCAAGCAGTTTCAGAGGCCGGAAGACTCGTTATCAAGGCTATACCCGCCGGAGCGGTTATTAATTTAGATGGAACGGATCGCGGCCCTGCTCCTCAGACATTTGACCTTGCGAGCGGAACCCACACGGTCAAAGTTTCCGCACCTGGATATGAGTCTGAGACTTACAGCTATACCATTGTTGCCTCAGAATCAATACAGAGAACATACAAACTCAGTCGTGTTGCGCGATTCGGTTCAATATATATAGAGTCAGAGCCGTCAAGCGCCGCCGTATATCTTGATAGTGGCAGTGAGTCTCTTGGTCGGACTAATTTGACCGTCCCCGGGATCAGCGCAGGGCCGCATTCGCTCAAGCTGTCCCTGGCCGGTTACGAGTTGCTTGATACAACGATTACAGTTCGCGCCAGCGAACGGTCTGTCGGAATATTCCAGATGAAACCGATGGCGAAAGACTCGACTTTTCTCGAAGTCTCAACCAATGCCGAGGGTAAACTTATTATTGTCGCCAACTACAAGCCTCGGAGGTCGTCTCGTCCTGGCGTTTTAAGCGAGAGTGGGCAGACAGTAAGTAATGAGATGATCCTGATCATTAAAACGACTCTCGATGACGGCACCGTGGTAGAAGAGGCTGTCTCGTTATTTTCGGGTGTTTCAAGAACGCTCGCATCCGATCTCATGGCACCGGTTAAGTATGGGCTTCTGGATATTCATCTGGATCCTCCAGATCTTCATTTCGCCGTCACGGGTCCAGGTGGATATTCCTTCGAAGACTCAACGGATGTTCAGTTGGAAGTGCAACCCGGACGTTATCTGGTGCGATTTTTTCAAGAGGGGTACGTATCGACAGAAATTGAATATGATGTTTTGTCGGGATACACGACTCCCGGCAACGTCAGTCTTGCGATGTCGGAGTTCACGGCCACCGCGGGAATTGAATTTCTTCGGGTGTGGGCGGGTGATTTCGACATGGGATCGGTTACAGGGGATGCAGACGAACGCCCACAGTTTGGTGTGACGCTGACCACGGACTTTTACATGAGTCGTTATGAAATTACGCAGGGTGAGTACGAGAAAATAATGGGAGTGAATCCGAGCAAGAACCAATCGGGTGAAGGTCTGCCTGTAGAAAGTGTCACTTGGATTGAGGCGGCGTACTTTGCCAACGTGCTTTCGGAACTCGAAGGCTTGGAGAAATGTTACTCGGAATCGTCTCAGCCTGTCGGATCGCCATACCGATGCATGGGATATCGACTTCCCACGGAGGCCGAGTGGGAGTATGCCGCCAAGATCACCGTAGGTTCAGCAGAACCACCGATAAGCAGAGACAAAGACCTCCTCCGAATCGGATGGTTCTTGTCAAATTCTGAGGACAAGATTCATGGAGTCGGGCTGCAAAGGACAGAGACTGAAGGATTCGTTAACCTCCTCGGAAATGTCTGGGAGTGGACGAACGACTGGTATGCCGAGGATTATTCCGGCGCCATTCCTGAGAATCCTGTTGGTCCGGTTGCTGGTACCATGCGCGTGGCGCGTGGAGGGAGCTTCAAAAGCGCGGCAAGTCTTGCTTACCTGACGGACCGCGAAAAATATAATCCAGACGGCTCCCCACTGGATAACTTCGGTATCCGATTGGTTCGGAGTGCGCGTTGACTCCATTTTGTGAGCAGGTTTTGGCTTTTCAGGGAGGCAGTCAATGGGGATGATATGACCATAATATTCTGATCCAGTCTTGGAACTGTTGTGTACGGCGCAATCACCAAAGTCGCTTCCGCGTAGAGATAATTCAACGATCCAAGGACGGCCATGAAGAGCTGCGCCTCGCGCATCTCGCCCGTCTCCGGATCGATGACCCCGATCGTGTCGCCACTCCAATCGACAAAGAGTTTTTCTCCGGCCTTGCGCTCGAGTCGCATAACCGGATCGACGTAGCGCAGCCACTGCCGGCAGCTCAGTTGGAGTCGGAAGTGCATTCGAAGAACGTCTTTGATCTTGTGCATAGGCAAGCGGTGTGCGGGCATGGATACCTCCTCGCAAAAAGTGAATTGGAGGAAGAGGAACGACGAGCGCCCAGAAAATTGTCCCACGCAAAAAGCTCTGGCCTGACATTCCGGCAGAATGCGACCACTCAATCCGGAAGCAAGCCCCGAAGTGGCTGCGTTCAGGCCGG
>JACZYD010000165.1:2729-4930 GCA_022571255.1 Bacteroidota bacterium | reverse complement strand
CAGGTACGACTTTGAAAGTGCACACTTTGCCCGAGCTGTGACCGATATCGTCGCAATCAAGCAATACGCAAGCGATCTGGGAGCTGAGCTTGAATTCGTGCTTCTTCCATACGAATATCAGTTCAGGGGCGGCGACAGATTTCCACAGCACAGAATGGCATCAGTATTGGACTCTCTCAGAATAGCTTATGTGGATGTTGCCCTTCAGATGAAGAATAATATTGTTGCATCGGGTTTGCACGACGCGTCTGATTTTTATTTGTATGGTGATGGTATTCATTTTTCCATGGAAGGACACCGGGTCGTCTCGGAAATCGTAACGGAATTGGACTGACGAATCGCTGCAACGCGTGTCCACAAGTCCACATCGCCAAGTGTCTCTGATCTGAATCGGGCCGATACGCGCAAGAGGCACGGATCCGGCTGATACGCGCAAGGAGCACGGATCCGGGTGATACGCGCAAGGGGCACGGATCCGGCTGATACGCGCCAGGGGCACGGATCCGGGTGCCCGTGTCCGGAAAAGGATCGAAAAAACGGGAAAGCATGTATGTAATGGAGGCTTAGAAGGCGATCATGCAATATTCTCGGAACCATCTTGCAATTGATCGTATTCTCGCAATTGACATTGATGGGCAATACCCCATGAAAAAGTTTTCAGGGGCGATTGGGGCGTCATGTAGACCTGATAATTCAAATGGATCCCGAGAACGAGGAGATCCGTGTGTATTCGTCAGATAAGCGGCCTGGACGAAGCCCGGATTCATCAAAGCGTGATTGAGATAAATGGTTAAACCCAGGAAACATTCTGAACTTCGAATTCAAGCCGTACGAGAACTTCGCTTTATTGAAGAAGAAGGAGCTTTTGCGGGTCTCTCTCGCCGACGCATCTCCAATGATCTGCAATTTGAGCGTCGGCTGACTGATCTGGTTTCGGGTGTAACACGAAACAGGCGGTGGCTCAATTTTCTCGTTGACTGGTTCTATACGAATATCGAGCGCCCTCTGGAACGGGATGTCAGGATTATACTGCGACTAGGCATATACGAACTGGTGGAAACCCGGACACCGCCTCACGCAGCAATTCATGAATGCGTAGAAACCGGTAAACAATTGATTGGACCCCGTATTGGCGGATTGATCAACGGGATACTTCGCACCGTAGATCGTAGTCGCGAGGACCTGCCCGAACCGGATACTGGAGACGAACAAACCGATCTCGCCGTGCGTTTCTCACATCCTGACTGGATCGTAAAAAGATGGGCGAAGAGATACGGTCTGGAAGCGACCGAGCAGTTTCTTAAATACAATAATCAGAGACCTGTTTTCGGTATTCGCGTCAGGGGTAAAAAATCAAAAGATTTGATCGATGGGATCATGGAACTCGAATTTGACGCAGAGAGATCGCAATTTTTTGATGATTATTTTCGTGTTCGTCAAATGCAACCGATTCTGAACAGTGGATTATTCAAGAAAGGAAAGGTTTTAGTTCAGGATGAGGGTGCCGGGGGAGTGATTCGGGCCCTCGATCCGCAGCCCGGTGAAAACATACTCGACCTGTGCGCTGCTCCGGGAGGGAAATCATTTGCCATTGCGGACCTTGTCGGCGTTGACGGTTCCGTAACAGCGGTTGATAAAAACGAATCCAGACTGTCCATGTTGGAGCAGGAGGCAAAACGATTGTCACTTCCCCAGATCCGAACCGTGGTGGCGGATGTACTGGAGATAGACGACATCCTGGAGAATGGCCAGTTTGATCGGGTACTTGTTGATGCGCCTTGCACGGGCTTGGGTGTTCTGGCCAAGCGGGCGGACCTGAGGTGGCGCAAAGATGAAGAGTCGGTTTCCAGTCTTGCGAAGATTCAAAAAGATATCCTTCGTTCTGCGGCACGCCACGTACGACCGGGAGGAGTTCTTGTGTACAGCACGTGTACCACCGAGCCTGAGGAGAACGAAGAGATAGCGGATGATTTTGTAATGGGTCATCCAGGATTTGCACGGGAGAATCTCAAGGACCATATTCAGTCTCCGCTACTCACCGAGACAGGTGCATACCAGTCGATTCCATATCGAGACAAAATTGACGGCGCATATGCCGTTCGATTCAGACGCGAATTATAGGAATTACGGCCTGTTTTTTGTTCTGATTGGGTCAAAGTCTGAGTTCAGGGTATCAGTAAGGAATACAGGGGAATATTTCG
>JACZYD010000165.1:0-2718 GCA_022571255.1 Bacteroidota bacterium | reverse complement strand
ATTGGTGTGTTGCAGAGATTCAATACCGCTATTTAACTGTCGTTACGTGAAAGAGCCTTTGACGCGTGGCCTGATTTATTTCTCGTTGTTGTTGTTGGCTGGCGTAACAAACGTCTCGGCGCAGAGAATAGCCAAATATGGTGCCGATTTTCTGTCCGGCGGTGTTGGTGCGCGAGCCTTGGGAATGGGGGGGGCGTACGTGGCGGTGGCCGACGATGCCAGTGCCGGATACTGGAACCCGGCCGGCTTGAATCAAATAGATTCCCCTGAATTTGCATATATGCATGCGGAGAGGTTCGCCGGCGTCGTGTCCTTTGATTATGCCGGTCTTGCATGGCCGCTTTCGGATCGCTCGACCATCGGAATTTCGTTCTACCGAAGCGGTGTCAACGACATTAAAAACACACTCGATGCCTGGGATGCTGCCAGGAATCAGCCAAAGCCGAATCCGGAAGATTTTATTACTTCATTTTCAGCGGCGGATTATGCCTTCTTTTTCGGATATGGTCGAACTGTTTCCAGAAAACTGACAATTGGTTTTACCGGTAAAATCATCAGACGCAGTATCGGAAACTTTGCAGACGCCTGGGGATACAGCATGGATGTGGGTGTGCAGTACCGCTCGGGAGCCTTGGCGTTGGGATTGAATCTTCAGGATATAACGACTATGCTGCAGAGTTGGTCTATCAATCGTGATGCGCTGATCAATATTCGCGATGTATTCGGAGACGATCTCCCCGAGGGAGGTACGGAACTGATACTGCCTGTTGCGCGGCTGGGCAGTGCGTATACGATCGGATCAGAAAAAAACCGACTGACACTCGCACTTGACGTTGACGTAGCCTTTGATGGACAGCAGGTAAATGCATTCAATATGGGTGATGTGTCGTTTCATCCTCGAGCCGGTGTAGAATACGTGTATATGGAAAAGGTGGCTTTGCGTGCCGGGCTTTCACGAATCCAGAGTTCCCGGGCAAACGGTCTGGACATCACACCGGCGGTCGGAGCCGGTTTTAAAATAAAGCAGCTCCAATTTGACTACGGGTTTGGGGATTTCAGCGGACTTGTATCCGAGTTAGGCTATTCTCACAGAATTTCCGTACAGTTCACGCTCGCATCAAGTCGATACAAAAGACCGGGAACCGAGTAAATTTTCTCAGACGCACCCGATGGCTAAGGATCATAGCCGTGCAGGCTCAACCGAATTGATGGTCACGCTCGTAATTCCTCTCCTGAATGAAGAGGAGGTGATTCCGATGCTGATCAGCGAAATTGAATTATTTCGCGCGCGTCGCCCTGAATCAATCTCTGTTCTGTTCATCGATGATGGAAGTTGCGATGCGTCGAATGCGCTTATTCGAACCATCACTTCTACTCTTTCGGGATATCGTGTTATCCGCTTTTCAAGAAATTTTGGACATCAACTTGCCGTTACCGCAGGGTTGCATGCCGTCGATGCAGACGCCGCCATCATCATGGATGCTGATCTTCAGGATCCACTTGACGTTGCTGGAGAGATGATCGATACATGGAAGGAGGGTTTCGATGTCGTATACGGAGTCCGAAAAAAACGTGCCGGCGTATCTTCGATCGTACGTCTTTCCTATCAACTGTATTATCGCTTGTTTTCTCGTTTCACAGACCTGGATGCACCGCTGGATGCAGGAGATTTCCGGTTGCTTTCACGACGCGTCATACTTGCATACCGGGAATTCGGTGAACAGCAGCCTTACGTTCGGGGTCTTATCGCCTGGATGGGTTTCGATCAGATCGGTATTGATTATGAACGCCCGGCTCGCCCTGCAGGCACGAGTAAATATTCGTGGCACAGACTGCTTCAGCTTGGATTTGACGGTATTGCGTCTTTTTCCGGCAAACCACTTCGGTACGCAGTAAAATTGGGTCTCGTGCTCTCGGCACTGTCTGTGTTCGGGTTGATCTGGGCACTCGTGGAAAAACTACTCTTCCATACGGATCTCCCGGGTTGGGCTTCACTCGTTTTCATCGGATTCTTTTTCGGTGGATTGCAATTGTTTTTTCTGGGTGTAGTCGGTTCCTATGTCGCACGAGTGTATGAGGAGGTCAAGATGCGACCCCGCTTTATTATTCAGGAGAGTTGGACGTCGGGGGGAGCTACCGGCACCGGCGACGACGAATCCGGCGAAAATCGGGAGCATATGGTCGAAAGTGGAGTTGTAACACCGCAATCAGAGCAGGCAGGACACTCTCGGAATGAAAAGAGGTAAGCTGAAAAAAAACGACTGGGTTGGTCTGGGAACCAGTGTCGGTGTGCACCTGATTCTGGTGCTGATCATGTCACTGATGGTCGTGGCGGCCACGGACGAAATTCCTGTCGGATTCATCGAAGTTGAATTCGGGCAGTTTTCTGAAGGGCGCCCCACCGTACGTACACCGAAGAGCGTCATTCAGCAGCCCGAGCCCCCGGTTGAAGCGGAACCTGACGAAATAGAAAAGCCGGCTGTGGCTCCGCCGGAAGTGGTCAGGCCCGTTGATTTACCTGATGTGGTTCTGGATATCTCCGACGATGAAATAATAGAAGCTACAGACGCGGAAACGATTCAACCGGAGGAAATTCAGGCACAGGAAGAAATCGTCGACGAGGTGCCCGAGCCTGAAACTCAAACGATTAAACCCCTTGGAAGCGGATCGATTGATGCCACTGACGGAAAACAAGCGGGCGACGAAGGAACGTCTGAC
>JACZYD010000058.1 GCA_022571255.1 Bacteroidota bacterium | reverse complement strand
ATGGGCCGGCCGAAAGACCCGGCGGCCGTGCGCAGGAAAGCTGCCGCACAGCTTCAGAAAGAACTGGGGGTGATCGGCAAACTCGAACTGGACGAATTTTTCCTGGTTGTACACGAGATCGTCGAAAAAGCCCGTGCGCTGGGTATTCGCTGTGCAGGTCGGGGCTCGGCCGCCAATTCCATCGTCGCCTATCTGCTGGGGATCACCGGTGTGGATCCTGTCGCCCACAATTTACTTTTCGAACGGTTTTTGCATGCAGGGCGCAAGGGCACGCCCGACATCGACGTGGATTTTGATTCGGAACGCCGGGACGAAATCATAACCTGGATTGAAGAGCGGTTCGGGATCGAACAGACGGCCATGACCGCGACCATTATTACCTACCGCGTCCGGTCGGCCATTCGTGATGTGGCCAAAGCGCTCGGCTGGCCGATGGACACGGTGAACCGGTTCTCGAAGGCCGTTCCGCCTTACGGGGGGCGTTCGCTGTCTGATTACCGGCTTCGACTTGAGCGCATCTCAGGGAACTCCCCGCTGCTTGATAAACTCTTCGAAATGACGCAGGATATGCTGGGTGCTCCCCGTCATCTGGGTCTGCATTCGGGAGGCATGGTTCTGTCGCGCAAGCCACTCCATCATTTCAGCCCGATTCAGGTGTCGGCCAACGGTGTGAAGGTGATGCAGTTTGACAAGGATGATGTGGAAGCGCTCGGGCTCGTGAAATTTGACGTGCTGGGTCTGCGCATGCTGGCCACACTCAGCGAAGCCACCGAAATCATCCACCGCCACGGGCAGGACGAAATCAACATCGACGAACTGCCTCTCGATGACATTCCGACCTTCAACATGATGCGCGCGAGCAAAACGCTCGGTGTATTCCAGATCGAATCGCAGGGGCAGTTGCATCTGCTGGCGCAGCACCAGCCCGAAGACTTCGGCGACCTGATCAACGAAATTGCTCTTTTTCGCCCCGGCCCGTTGCAGAGCGGTATGGTGCATCCTTTTGTGCGCCGGCGCCGCGGGCTGGAAAAGGTAGTCTACGATCATCCGCTTCTCGAACCCCTTCTGAAGGATACATACGGCGTGATCGTGTACCAGGAACAGGTACTCGAAATCGCTAACCGGTTCGCCAGTATGTCGTTTGAGGAGGCCGATGAATTCCGCCGCCTGATGTCCCACTTCCGCGATCCCGGTGAAATGGAGGGCATGCGTGACCGTTTTGTATCGGGAGCCATGCGCAACGGAGTCTCGCACGCTGTGGCTACAAAAGTTTTTGAGAACGTGGCCAATTTTGTGGGATACGGTTTTTGCCGCAGTCATGCAGCAGCTTTTGCCAAGACGGTCTATCAATCGGCTTATTTAAAGTGTCACTACTCGGCGGCGTACATGGCCGCGTTCATGCAGCATCGGCCGGGGATGTATAACCTGATGACACTCGAAGAGGAGGCTCGGCGTTTTGGCGTATCCATCCTGGTCCCGGACATCAACCGCTCTGGTTTCCGGTATGATATCGAGCGGGTGCAGGCACCGGGCAGAGTGGGGGAGGTGCGCGAGGTACGTGCGGCGCACAGGATCGACGCGGCGCACGGGAACGACACGGCTGCGAAAGGCGCCATCCGAAAACCTTTCACTTCGATCCAGGGTGTCTCTGCCGAACACGCAAGGGCTATTGTTTGGGAGCGGCGGAACGGCCCATACATCAGCGTGCGGGATTTCTACGAACGAGTGGCGCTCGACATCGACCAATTTCGAAATATTGCCCGTTCCGGAGCGCTCGATGAACTCGCGGGTGATAGTCGAAAGGCGCTCTGGGAGGTGGGCCTCCTGCATCGCAGCGTGGGTCAGTCTGGGCGGCGGCCCGAGGCGGCACTCTTCGATATCCCTTCTTTTACGGAGGAAGACATACCGGAATTGCCCTCCATGACACTCGATGAACGTCTGAGCTGGGACTATGAAACACACCATGCCGCACGGATCCATCCGATGACGCTTGCGCGGCGCACGCTGAATGAGCTCGAAATCCGCCCGATTTCGATGTGTTACAGTCTGGGGCGCGCGGTTCCTGTGTCGCCGCATACCATGGCTTCCGGAGGTGCGGCATCCGGAAGTGCAGCTTCCAGAAACATGGCTCCTGAAAACGTGGCTTCCAGAAACATGGCTTCTAAAAGCGGGGCATCTGGAACTGAGATGCTCCGCGGTCCGGGGAAAGGCACCCGCGACGGCCCGATTATCACCGTTGCGGGCATTGCCATGTTGCGTCAGAGGCCCAGAACGGCTAATGGTGTCATGTTTTTGACACTCGAAGACGAAACTGGTTTTGTGCAATGTGTACTCTATTCAACCGTACTCGAGGCCCTGGACCACGTATTCTCTCAGTCGGCCATTATCGTTCGTGGTACACTGCAGGTCATGGGCAACTGGCGCGGACTCGTTGTGCAGTATGCCTGGCCGCTGAATGGTATACTGGGTGGGTATGAAGGCCACGCATCCATGGGAGGCGGGCGTGATCATATGGTCACGACGGTGGAAACGGTAGATAGACGGTAGGCACAATGCAAAGATTGATCATCACGAACGGGTCGAGCGCGGCGCACGCAATTCGGGCGGCAGGTATAGGCGACGAAATACTCACCTGGGACGATGTGCTTTATGAAGGACCGGTTCCGGGCAGTCGCACGCTGGAGTCATTATCCGATGTACGAGCCGAGTACATCTCCAACTGCGGGTGGGGAAATTACGACGCTGTCCGGGACAAATTCCGGCAACGTGACCATCGTTTTGCCGAGGCTTTGAACTCATTGCACACCGACGAAACCGAGATGGTCCTCTGGTTTGAGCACGATCTTTACGATCAGCTTCAAATGGTGCAGATTCTTTCTTTACTTCTGGAAATCAATGTAGACGAGAGACGGATCGCACTCATCTGTCACGATCATTTTGTTGCACAATCAAGTTCGGAGACCCTGGTTGAAGACTTCGAAAAGCGAGAACGTGTGACCTCTATTCAGGTGGAAGCGGCCGCTCTGATCTGGAAGGCATTTACGGCGACATCCCCGGCGACGCTTGTTGAACTTTTAAAAATATCGGACACTACCGGGTTACCCTATCTGAGGCATGCATTGCGCAGGTGGTTCGCCGAGTTTCCCGATGCAAGTGACGGCCTGACCCGTACCGAGCGTACGATCCTGAACTGCCTGAGAGCAAGGGCGATGAAAGGGGGAGAACTGTTTCGATGCCAGCAGTCGACTGAGGAGGCTGCCTTCATGGGGGACGCATCTTTCTGGATGGTACTCGGCCGAATGACGGCGGACGGCCGAGAGCTCATCGAAAAGGTCAGACCGGCATCGCCGACAGATATTGATTCGAGGGATGTTAAATACGCACTCACCAAATCCGCGTTACGTGTTCTCGAAAACAAGAACACTGACACTGCGGTAGCCCGAATTCAGGAAAAATGGATGGGAGGAGTCCGATTGACGGGAGACAATCCGTGGTATTGGAATGCAAAACGGAACAAATTTCAGACATCAGCAGATTTCACAAAAATGACAGGACAGTGAGCTGTTTTTGGCTCGGTGAATTAATCGTGTATTTTTGGCCAACTCGATGTGGATGACGCGTGGATAACGTGAGTAAGTGTACCATTTTCGGTCGAATTAATTCGAGAACATACCGATCTTTCTCCTAAATACTATAATAATATATACTTAGGTGAAAGATTATTTTCGATATGGATTATTATGGGATTCGACTGCGTAAAAACGCGGATTTTCCGAGAGGTGGATAACCTGTGAATAACTTTCAAACTATGATATGAAAACACACGTATATCGAGTAGCGCTTTAGGAGAGCACTTTCTCAAATGCGTCGATATCTTCCAGTACCTGCCCGGTTCCTCGAACTACTGCGGTCAACGGATCCTCACAGACATAAACGGGCAGATCGACGCGGGCCCGGATCAACTCGTCAAGACCTTTCAGCATCGAGCCTCCGCCGGTGAGCATGATTCCCCGTTCAAGAATATCAGCGCCCAGTTCAGGCGGTGTTCGCTCGAGACACCGTATCACGGCTGAGGCAATCTGAGCAATAGGATCACGCAGGGCTTCTCGAACATCCTCTGATGAGATGGTCCTGATTTTTGGAATTCCACTCACCAGGTCGCGTCCTTTTACCGACAGCTCCAGCTCCGGATCAAGTTCCACCGCACTTCCGACTTCCCTCTTGATCCGCTCGGCCGTTCGATGGCCGATAAGCAGATTATGATTTCGTTTGAAATACTGAACAATGGCATTGTCTATTTCATTGCCACCCACACGAATGGATTCGTCGATGACAATACCGGACAGAGCGATCACCGCAATTTCTGTAGTTCCGCCTCCGATATCGACCACCATGTTGCCAATGGGTTCTGAGACACTGAGACCGATTCCGATGGCGGCCGCCATCGGTTCATCGATCAGATATACCTGGCGAGCTCCTGCATGCTCGGCGGAATCCCTCACCGCCCGTTTTTCTACTTCCGTAATTCCGCTTGGTACACAAACAACCATGCGTCGTATTGCCGACAACCAGTTTGTCTGGACTTTTCGAATAAGATTTCGAATGAGCTGTTCTGCGACTTCGAAATCTGCAATTACTCCGTCTTTGAGAGGGTGGATGGTTTCGATTTCGCGGTGCGTCCGTTCATGCATCTGTTCGGCTTCGTATCCCACCGCAATAATTCGCCGAGTCGTCCGATTGAGGGCTACGATCGATGGCTCATTCAGTACAATACCTCTGCCCTTGATGTAGATCAGTGTATTCACTGTACCCAGATCGATGGCGACATCGGTGGCAAAGTTGAAAAGATCCATGAAAGAAGCCAATACTGATACCAAAAGCGCGGTGAGCGAGATAAACTCCCGTTCCCGCATGTAGACAGGAAAACGAAATGCTGGTACTTAATCCGACAGGATCGACCTGTGTCGACTACCTCGAAAATAGGAAGCTACAGCATTGTTTCCAATCTCTCTGTTTCTGATTCTCGGCCGCGAATCCGGGATCATAAGCACCGATGTGATCGCATCACCAAAAATCGTAGCAAACAAAAAAACCCGGCTCGGTTAGAGCCGGGTATGGCGTTCCTCGATAAGCCTTACAGGGCTGTTCGTAACGGAAACGGTGTTCTGGCACCACGGAGTCATACAAATCGTGGACCATCTCAAAATGATAGGAGAATCGTCTGTTTTAAACGATTCAGGACAAAAAGGCGGAAAAATGAGCCATTTTCGAGGAAAAAATGACCGAAAACCGTCGAGATCTCGACGGTGCGCCAATCGGATCAGTCGGGAAGCCGAGTCTGAAGACGCTGTGCAATCTGAACCATGTGTTTCTTGAACGCTGGATCAGTGTCAAGTCTTGCCTGCACAGCCCGACACGCATGGATGACTGTGGAATGGTCGCGGCCGCCGAAACGTTTTCCGATCGCCTCCAGCGAAAGTTGAGTGAGCTGTTTACAGAAAAACATGGCTACCTGGCGGGCATCAACGATGGGTCGCTTCCTGCTTTTGCCAATCAGCAGCTCTTGCTCGATATCGAAGCTCTCGGCGACAAGCTCCCGGATTCCTTCTGCCGTGACGGTCTTTCGAATGCGTCCGTCAATTATTTCGTGCAGCGCCTCTTGAGCAAGCGCGAGATCGACGGTTCTGTTGGAAATTCGGCTGAGCGCCAGAAGACGATTGACGGCGCCTTCCAGAAGTCGAATATTGTCCTTCACATTGTACGCAATGAAATCAACCACATCGAAGGGCAGATCCAACGCGACACGTTTGGCGTGATTCTGAAGGATGGCAATTCTTGTTTCCAGATCAGGTGGCTGCACATCTGCCGATAACCCCCACCGAAACCTCGAAAGCAATCTGTCTTCAATACCGTCAATTTCTGCCGGACTGCGATCCGCGCACAGGATAATCTGTTTTCCACGCTGGTGAAGGTCGTTGAACAGGTGAAAAAATTGTTCTTGGGTTTTTTCTTTCCCTCCGAAAAACTGAATGTCATCCACTATCAGGACATCAACTTGTCGAAATGTCTCTGTAAAGTCTGAGAGAGTCTTGCGTTTTACTGCCTGGACAAAGAAATTCGTAAATGCTTCACTGGTCAGGTACAGGACATTTGCCCGCGGAAACGCTTCCTGAATCTGATTTCCGATTGCGTGGGCCAGGTGCGTTTTACCAAGACCAACCTTGCCGTAGACCAGAAAAGGGTTGAAGCTGGTTGCGCCCGGACGTTCAGCCACGGCGAGGCCCGCGCTTCTGGCGAGACGATTACAGTCCGCTTCGATAAACGTGTCAAATGTGTAACGCGTGTTGAGTGTCTTGGGCAGCGGGCCGGAAACGGACTCTCGGGTGTACGAGGAATACCCCGTCCCTGGAGCCTCGGCTCGATCAGAGGCGTTTTGTGATTCGACAGACGAATTTTTCGACGCCGGCGAATCCGTGTCCGTCGATTGCTCCGCGGGCGGCGCAGGTGAGAATAAATCCAGCTCACTGTCTTCTTTGGAGGGACCTACAATTTTGTAGGTGATTTCGGGTCGGAATCCCGAAATTTCAGCGACGGCTGACGCCACAAGTCGTCCGTAATGCTGGTCGAGCCATTCCCGATGGAAATCGTCCCGTACTCCAAGTGTCAGAGTAGGGTGATCCTCAGATTCGGTTACAGAGATCAATTCGATGGGCAGGATCCATGTGTTAAATGGTTGTGTCGGAATGCTATCTGCGAGAGATTTTTTGCATTCAGTCCAGAATTGCGCCGACGAATAATCCATTTAGAGTGAATGGCCTGAATAGTACATGGTGGGTTAGGAAATCGGTAACACTATGGTAGGACAGATTGGCCCGTTCAGGCAAGGCCGATACCCCTTCTATTTTTCCACACTGGGCACTTCTTATCAACACACATTTTGTGGAGAAAAAACAGGATCTGGAGTTGACTTTTTGCCCTTGTTCCTTGAGCCACTTTAACCGCGGATTTCAGGGCCAGATAACGGGCGAAACCAGGGCGATTTCAAAAAACGCTCACGGATCTTCATCTGAAAACCCCTGAATGATTTCAGCCGAATGGTTGCTGACTTTTGGTTTCTTGAACACCTTCCTGATTATCTGTTTCTCATCAATGAGAAACGTCACTCTTTTCGTTCCCATGTATTTTCGGCCGTACATCTTCTTCTCTCCATATACACCGTAACTGTTGAGAATAATACGTTCCGTGTCTGCAATCAACGGAAACGGCAGCTTGCGGCCAGTTGCAAATTTGTCGTGCGATTCGACAGAATCATCCGAAACGCCTACAATAGCGATTCCTTCACGACCGAGCGATTCATAATTGTCTCTCAAATTGCAGGCCTGTATTGTACATCCAGGCGTATTGTCGCGCGGATAGAAATAAAGCGCCAGTTTTTTCCCCGCATAATCTTCGAGCGAAATGGTTTTGCCATGCTGTGTCGTGCCCGAAAATGCTGGAGCAGAAGAGCCCGCATCGGGCATCGGGATTTGGGTCATTTGTATGTTCAGGATCAGATTAATAAGGATGCCCGCCGATCTCCGTTAAATAACGCATGAATCGGTTGCCCGTCCGCCAAGTGTCTGCGAGTATTTCAAGAAAATCCGGTTTCAAGGCGTCATCCTGATTCATGCGGCATACTCCGGCAAAATCCTTTCGGCGCAGGTCTTCTATCAGAGGATGATCGGCATCATATCCTTTTGGTGCCCGACGCAGGCTTTCTCCCTCGAGTCTATAGGTATCTGAAAAAGCGGGATCGTGTATGATTGATGTCCACGCTTCCGGATCTGAAACGATTGAATTTCTGATACGCTTGAGCACCACCATTTCCGGATGCCAGATTCCGAGCGCAATAAATACGTTTTCGGGCTCCAGGTGAAGATAATATCCCGGAGCGTGGGCATCTTTGCCTGCAGCGTGTCGAAAGTGAATTCCCGCGTGTGTTTTATACGGATCCTTGTTCGCGGAGAATCGAAGGTCACGGTAGATGCGAAACAGCGATCCCCCTGAGGCTTTCGGAATTGCCGTGAAGTGCGGACTGATCGAGTGAAGAATGGGTCCAAAATCTTCGATCATCATCAGTAGAGGATCGCGCAGTACGCTGAGGTATCTCTTCTTGTTTTCGTTGAACCATTCGCGATTATTGTTTGCTCGCAGGTCCTGCAAAAAGAGAAATAGCTCCGAATTTATGTATGGATTTCCCATTGCATCGATAAACACGTTTGGAATTTGTAAATTTCTGTTTCGGACAATAAATGTATGCCTGAAAAATGTATGCCTGGTACTATGTTCAATATCGCAAATCGAATCTACCTCTCTGGCCTGACAATATTGCTCATCGCCGGGACGACCTCGTGCCGGAATCAACCGTCTGCGGATGCCCCGCCCCCAGCTACCCCGGAAAGCGGTTCGTCAGTCCCGGCAGGGGCCGTTGCCGATGAATTGCCGAAACCCAACGATCCGATAACGGCACGCATTCACACTGGAAATAACGCGGAGCTCCTGAATCATCTTGAGTCGTCCAGGGCCCAGGTACTCAATGCGATTCACAACCTGTCTGACGATCAATGGACGTTCAGGGAATCGACCGGTCGATGGAATATCGCGGAAGTTACCGAGCATATCGTAAATGCTGAACGCCTCTTCAGGATTTTGATTCAGGATTATGTCCTGGACGGAGAAGAGAATGAAATCCGTGTGCAAAAAAACGTTCAGACAGACGAGGAAGTTATTTCGTTTATCAAAGATCGGACAAATCGCATAAACGCTCCGAAGCAACTGCAACCATCCGGAGTTTATAAGAGTGTGCAACAAGGGGTTGATGCGTTCAACAGAGAGCGTGCCATCACTCTGGATTTGTTGGAGAACACCCGGATCAATTTGCGCGGATTTTCGAAGTCATTTCCAGGTACGAATTATAAACCCATGGATGGGTTTCAATGGTTCCTGTATTTGAGCGGTCATTCGACCCGGCATGTAAGTCAGATCGTGCAGGTAAAAGCCAGCACATCCTATCCGCGGATATAAGATTTTTGCTCGGTGGAAATACGTGGCGACCGAGGGTGCCGACGGATCATCTGGATTCAAGCGGCCCGTATTGCTGCGTAACCGGATTACAGAACTCGTGTAGTCGCTGGCCTGCCCCGACCGAGAAGTTGGCAGCGGCGAGTCATGAAATGTGGTTCGAGGAGATGTATGAGTACACGGTTGACGCCTCTACTGCAGAAACACCGGGCAGCGCGAAAAAGTCGTCATCGCTGAATAGAAGATCTGTTGGTCATAATACATGTGTCCGCTCTGGACTACCTTTATCTCACTCATCTATTATACAACCCGTTGGGCGAGTGATTATGAAACGGTTTTTACATGTAATGCCTCTTTTGCTTCTGGGATTTCTTGTCTCCTGCCAGGGGAGCGAGTCCGGCGATGGTGCGGGAGAAGGAAATTATGATGTGGCCGCAACGTACGTCGGTTCGAATGCTGAATTGATAGCTGATTTGCAGGCAACGCACGAGATGTTAATCGAAACGATTCAATACGCGACTCCCGAGCAGTGGACATTCCGTGAAAATGAGGATCGTTGGAACACGGCAGAGGTTGTCGAACATATTGTTATCGCCGAAAATATGTTCTATGAAATGCTTACAGGAGTAGTTTTTGTCGGAGACGCCTCCGATATCATCGAGGAGGATTTGACGGAAGTGGATGCCGGTATCGCAATGTTCATCAGAGACCGGAGCACCACGTTTGACGCCCCGGAGCCTGCTCAGCCACAGGGAATGTATGCTACGCCCGAAGAGGCCATGGAAGCCTTTGAGACAGCGCGCAGCAATACCATCGAGTTTTTGACCAACACGGATCTTAATCTGAGAGCCTACTCAGCGTCCATCCCTGGCTCGGATGCGCCACCCATGGATGGTCATCAGTGGTTCATTTTCCTGAGCGGGCATTCAGCGCGTCACACGGCACAGATAGAACAGATCAAGGCTGATTCTGATTATCCGGTAGGATAACTGACGCTCGGAAATTCGTCCGTTTTTTCACAACAAAAACAAATCTCATGTTTCGTAAATATTGTAGGATGCTCCTGATATTGGGAGTGTTGGGATCGTCAACCGTTTTTGCCCAGGATCGCAGTCCAATGAGTACAGATCGTCCGGATTTTACGGAAAGCCCGATCGCAGTGGTGCCCGGTAGCGTACAGTTGGAATTTGGCGGGATGTGGACGGACTTTGCCGGCTTTTCAATTCTCTCCGGTCCGGAATTGTTGGTGCGGGCCGGCGTGTTCAACCGGGTGGAATTACGCGTAACGGCTCCCAATTATTTAGACGAGGAAAACACGAGCGGCTTCACGGACATGACCCTCGGTGCCAAGGTGCAGCTGTCCGACGAAAACAGCGTATTGAATTTGGCAGTCATCGCTCAGGCGTCTATTCCAACGGGTGATGAGGAGTTTACAAGCGACCGTGTGGAGCCGGAGATCATCGGGATTGTGGGGACAGAAATTTCTCCGGGAATTTCGGTCGCCGCCCAGGCCGGCATTAAATCGATTGAAGAGATCGGCGAAAACGAGATAAGATTCATGGCCACATTTGTTCTCTCAGGAGAAGTTGCTCCCAGGCTTTCCGCATTCGGTGAAGTTCGTTACGATCATCGCCCGAGCTTTTCGACGTATGTCATCCATACCGGTCTGGTCTACGCGATCACGAACGATCTACAGATCGATTTTCATGGAGGAAACGGTTTGAACGACATTTCCGGGGATCTATTCCTGGGTGCGGGTGCGGCTGTCAGGTTGTAGCAGAAGGATTTCGGTCCTCAAAGTGCGCCCGGATATTCTGTGCCGCACTCGGGCCTGCAGCCTCCACAAGATCGTCATGTGAGGCGAGGCGTACCCTTCTTACAGATCCGAAAACCCGGATCAATTTTCGAACGGTCTTGGGCCCGATGCCCGGAATATCGAGCAGTTCACTGTGCAACGTCCGTTTTGAGCGCTGTTTTCGCTGGAAACTGACCGCGAAACGGTGGGCTTCGTTGCGTGTTCGCTGTAGAAGCTGAAGTGAGGCGCTGGTCTTTGCGATATAAACAGAATCAGAGTCGCCCGGAAAAAAAACCTCCTCGAGCCGCTTGGCAAGCCCGACCACGGGAAACTTGCCGTAGGCCTCAACGGACCGAAGAGCCTCAACGGCGCTCGACAACTGGCCTTTTCCCCCGTCAATCACGACGAGATCCGGCCACGGCCCATTCTCTTCGACCACCTTGGCATATCGGCGTCCTACCACTTCGCGCATCGACTGATAGTCGTCCGATACACCGTCACCGACTGATCGGATTTTGTATGTGCGGTAATCGCGAGATTTCGGCTTACCGTCTACAAATACAACACAGGAGGCAACCACGTCTGTACCGCCGAGATGCGAGATATCAAAACATTCTATTCGTCTCGGCAAACGCGGCAGACGAAGATCCTTCTGAAGGGCTTCAATCACATGGGGTACTTTTCCCTCGTTCTCTCTGGTCCGAACAAGAATGTATTCGTCAAGGATCAGTCGGGCATTTTGTTGTACCATCCGGGCGAGTGCGGCTTTGTCTCCTCTCAGTGGCTCTTTGATGGAAACCGCGCCTTGCTTTTTCGACTTCAGTAAATCCGATACAGGACGCAAGTCTTGCGCGGCGCTGGAGAGCAGAATTTCATCGGGAAAAAAGGTGGTCTCCGTGTAGTAGCGCTCCAGTAATACCTGCATGAGCAATTCGTCCGTTTTTTCGTCAACCTGATGCAGGTATTTGTGTTGCCGGCCTATGATTTTGCCTTCCCGCATCTGAAAGATTACTCCGCAGGCGACATTTTCTTCGCGGTCAACGGCCACCGCGAACATATCCCGATCTATCGGATCCTGGCTGACCACTTTCTGGCGCTCCGCATATTTTTCAAGCGCTTGAACCTGATCTCTGAGTTTGGCGGCCTCCTCAAACTCAGAGCGATCGGCCATGCTTTCCATTTCGTCGCGTAGCAGAGAAATAAGTGTTCCGGTTTTGCCATTGAGAAGCTGTTCTACTTGGGCGATCATTCGATCGTAGTCTTCTTCGCTCTGATATCCGACACACGGACCATCACACTTTTTTATGTGATACTGCAGGCAGATGTCAAATTTGTTGGCCGCAATGGCTTGAGGGGCCAGGCGAAGCGAGCATGTTCTAATGCGAAAGATCGATTTTATGGTCTGCAGCATGATGTTCATGCTTCGAACACTGGTGTAGGGGCCGAAATATTTTGAACCGTCCCGTTTTATATGTCGCGTTGAGAAGACGCGAGGAAAATTTTCTTTCTTGATACAGATGTACGGGTATGTTTTATCGTCTCGCAGGTTGATGTTGTAGCGCGGCCTGAGTTGTTTGATCAGAATGTTTTCGAGGATCAGGGCTTCCGCTTCCGTATCTGTGACAATGACCTCCACGTCGGTAATTTTCGCCACCATAATTCTAAGCCGGCCATCCAGTTTGCGGCTTTTGTGGAAATAGCTGTTAACGCGGGCCCGAAGATTCTTCGCTTTTCCGACATAAAGGACCTTTCCATGTTCATCTTTATGCTGATAAACACCGGGCCGCGTGGGAAGGCCGGAGAGTTTTTTCAATAGAGCTGGTGTCATTGTCTATTCGTCCGCAATGATCTCGCCTCCCGGAGTTACTTGACCGGGTAAGTCCAGGTCGCGCGACATTTCAATAAGCTCGTCGAACAAGTCTGCGCGTATGGTCTGGAGCTCCAGGAGTGTTTTTTTTCGGCGACGGCGCGTAGCACGAACCCGGATTGCGCGTGCCATTTCTGCCGATAGTTCTGCATATCGAAGTGCCAGAAAACCACTGCCGATAGAAAACAAAAATGTAACCATCCAGAGCAAGATGAGTCTCTCTGGAACAACCGGAAACCATGGTTCGACCTGCTGTCTCAGAACGACTGCTGAAGTAGCGGCCAGGATCCAGAAAAGGGGGAAAAGGACGCTTCCCACAATGATTTTGATCGATGCTCCGTCTTTGTCATAGACCGAGTATTTGCGATCGATGTGTTTCAGCAGAAAATATGGAATTGCGTTGATGACGTAACCCAGAATGAGAACGGGCGGTAGAAAAACATAAACGGTGACCAGTTGTGCGATAAAAAACGCATACCATTTCGGCGAACCGAGACCCGGTCCGGACGAAATTTCATGGTCTTCAATTCCTGCGGCTCTGATCAACTTGTCGTACGATGCCAGGCGCTCGAGAAGTTGCTCGGTTTGTTCCGGTGAATCACGTACCCGTATCTGATAGGCGTGCCAGATTCGCGAAAATCCAAGCTCATATTCCCGGATGTCAGGACGCTTCAGCGTACTGCCGGTCCTGTGAGCACGTTCCGCACGAACAAGTTTTCTTGCCCGGTGCATGAGATGGTGTAACTCCCAGTCGTCTGTGGCGTGCGTGGTTTCTGCGAGAGAGTTCCCGATGAGTTTGGTAAGGCGTGTAATGCGTGTGCGTTCGTCGAGGATTTCCGTATCGGCTGGCGCTCCCTGTGTGTTCGATGCTCCCGATGTGTTTGGCGCTCCCTGTGTATTCGGTGCCCCTTGCACGTACGATGCTCCCGATGTGTTTGGCGCTCCCTGTGTATTCGGTGCCCCCGACGCGTTCAGTGCTTCCGGAGCGCTCGGCGCTCCCTGGGCGCTCGATACGTGGCACATCAATTCCTGTGGAATTTCGATCGGGTCGTAGATCTGCAGCAGCACCCGCGATCTGAATATATTTTTACGGTCATAGTGAAGTCCGATCGGGACGATGATCGGACAGGAAGATTCAGGAGCCGTAAGCGTACAGGCTCTGTTGTAAAGACGAGCGGCACCTGTTTTTACCTCGGAGAGGTGGGAGAGGTCATGGCTCAATCCTTCCGGAAAAAGCGCCGAAAACGAACCTGATGCGAGTTCTCGGGCCAGGATGTCCAGGCTTTTTTTATTGGCTTCATAACGTTCCGCACGACTTTTGTCTGTCAGGTCATCAGCACGATAAATTGGAATAGTGCCGATTGCCCGAAAAAGACGCCCCAGCACAGGCCATTTGAGCAGCCCGTGCCGCGCACCAAAAATGATCCGTCGCGGGAAAAAGGAAAAAATAAGTGCCGGGTCAATCAGGCCATTGGGATGCCAGGCAATTACCAGTCCGCCCGGGCCGACGGGTACACGCTCAGCACCATCACAGGCGATTTCGCTGAAAAAAATCCGCAACAGCATGCGAACAATTCTGCGAAAAACACGATAGGCAAGCGGAAATCTTTCATCCATCGATTCAATTCCGATCTACTTGAGGGCAGAGACCTGTATTATGGTATCACTCTGACAATCATAGTGCAAGAATCGCTTAATCAACCATGTATCAGCATCTGGGAATTCTGGGGGGAATAAGCCACGTTTCGACGGCGGCATATTACGAGAGAATAGTTTCCCGATTTCACGAACAGAGTACGGAAGGCAGATATCCGGAGATCACCATTGCAAGCCTGGATTTCAAGCGTTTTACCGACTATGAAGATAATGGCGAACGTGCGCAATATATCGACTACATCGTTGCAGGCATGGAGCGACTCGGAAATGCGGGAGTCAGATTTGCACTCATGGCAGCAAACTCACCCCATGCCGTGTACGACGATGTCGTCGAACGGTCGCCCATACCGCTTGTCAGCATCGTGCAGTCTACCGTGATTGCGGCGGTTGAACAGGGGCTCGAGCGTTTGCTTCTTCTGGGTATCGACTTTACGATGCGGCAGGCTTTTTACGGCGATGCAGGTTTTGATCGAGGAATAGAAATCATCTCACCCTCGGCAGATCATCGCCACGAAATCGACCGGATTATTTTCAAGGAACTGTGTTACGGTATTATCAAAACCGACTCCAGAGATCGTCTGTGCGAAATTATTGGCTCATACAGAGTAGACGGGGCAATTCTTGGATGCACTGAGTTGCCGCTTCTCTTGAGTCAGTGCGATTCTGAAATTCCCCTTCTGGATTCGATGGCATTACACTGCGAAACGGCGGTTAACGTATGTCTGGGACACCTGCATGAACTGAGTTACCTTCAGGAAGGTGGCGCTCTGGATCGTGGCACGCGGGATCATGGCCCTCTGGCAGATGGCTCTCTGAAAGGCGGCCCTCTGGAACGTGACTCTCTGAAAGGCGGCGCTCTGAAACGTGGCGATCGATGATCAGGTCGAGCGCCTGATACAGATCTGACACGAGATCCGAAGCGTCTTCGATGCCCACAGATAACCGAATCACGGCGTCTGTAATTCCAGCTGCTTCTCGCTGCTCGGCGCGCATGGACGCATGACTCATCGTTGCGGGATGTTCGATCAGCGATTCGATGCCGCCGAGCGATTCAGCCAGTGCAAAAATCCGTGTGTTTTTAAGCACCGTAAATACGTCTTCGACCTCGCCGTACACTTCAAAAGAAACCATCCCTCCGAATCCTTTCTGCTGGAGCACGGCTGTTTCGTGTCCTTCGTGATCAGTCAGGCCTGGATAATACACTTTTTTCACTGCGGGATGTCGTGCGAGAGCGTTCGCTACCGCATGTGCATTCGCTTCGTGCTGTTTGAGCCGGAGCGGCAACGTTTTTAACCCGCGAAGAACGAGCCAGCAGTCAAAGGGCTGGGCGATGGTTCCATGTGCATTGGCCGCGAACTGGATTTCTTCGTCCAGTTTATCGGTGGCGGCCACCACGGCGCCACCCACCACGTCCGAATGTCCATTGATATATTTGGTCGTCGAATACACCACATAGTCAGCGCCCAGTTCGATCGGTCGCTGAAGCAAGGGGGAGAGAAACGTGTTGTCAACGACGACGAGCAAACCGGCCTGTTTAGCGATCGCCGCTACCGATTGAATTTCAACGATACGCAGCAGCGGGTTCGACGGAGTTTCGATCCACAACATCCTGGTATTTTCTCGGATCTCGGTCTTCAGGTTGCGAGGATCGGTCAGGTCAACAAATGAGACATCCAGCTTATTCTGGTCGTTGAGCCGGGTCAGTAGTCGCTCTGTCCCTCCGTAACAGTCGTGAGAGCAGATTACATGAGATCCCGCATCGAGCGTCGAGAGAATGGTAGAAATCGCCCCCATTCCGCTGCTTGTGGCCACGGCTCCGGCTCCGCCGTCCAGGTCCGCAAGCACATCTTCCAGCGCCTTTCGCGTCGGATTACCACTTCGTGTATAGTCAAATCCGGCTGTTTCGCCGATATCCTTGAATTTAAAAATCGCTGTCTGGTAAATGGGCGGGACAATACTGTGGTAACAGCGATCTACGTCCTGACCGGCCAGAGCAAGTCGTGTCTGGTTCTCCATGGAATTCGTTTCAGTTATTGATTGTTAAAGTGGCTGATCAAGTCGCGGCTGCTATGATCGTAGCCGGCATTATCAAAGTCCCCGTGCCCGGCTGTTTAAAGGATCGCACATGTAGCGGCGTACGACTCTCGATCAGTGGTTCAAGGGTGTGGCGGTGCATTCCCAGTTGGTCCGCTCGATTCAGAAAATCAGCCTCTTCCAGTGTCAGCTGATCATATTTCCTGGCATCCGGACAGCGCTCAGGGTCCGCCGTATACAGTCCATCGACATCCGTCCAGCGCTCCAGAACTTCCGCGTTAAGTGATGCGGCAATCAACGCGGCTGTAAAATCGCTTCCGCCTCGGCCGAGCGTTACAGTCCGGCCGCAGGAGGAAGCTCCGATGAACCCGGTAACTACGGGAACGGTAGATGCAGAGACACCGGTATACCAGGCTCGTATTTGACGGGTTGTTTGATCTCGGTCGACATGCCCATTCTCAGGATCCCGAACACGAATGAGGTGGGAGGCATCTACGTGCCTGGAATTCAGGCCTGCGTGACGGAGGACGGAAGAAATAAGCGGTGCGGAAAATCTCTCGCCGGCGGCGAGAATCGTATCCACGTCGAATTTTGAACCTGCCCGCCCGCGTATCCGACGAATTGATGGTACAACCGTCGCGAATTCTTTCCCGAGTACATGCCTGTACGCCTCGACCGCCTTGGGCAGAAGCAGCGTTCGGGCTGTCTTGAGGTGCTGTCGGTAGAGAGAGAATAGATGACCAAGGGCCTCGTTCGCATCCCCGTATGCGAGTGCTTCAAGCTGGTCGGTTACGCATTCGAGTGCGGAGACAACAACGACTACCCGGCACTCTATGCTCGTTTCCCGAACCACGCCTGCGACGCCAACTATTGCCTCCGGAGTCCCCACAGAAGAGCCGCCGAACTTAAGGACACGGATTTTCGGAGCATCGCTTGGTGACGGGCTTACAAAATCTGTAAAATCAGAATTGTTCATTGAAAGATGGAGGATGTTACCGCATTATGCGGTCTGATTGGCGAGTCCCGTTGCGAGCACACGGGTCCGGTTGAGAAAAGCGGTGACGAACGAGGCGATCTGTTCTGATTCAATCAGAAAACTGTCGTGGCCGGTTGGGGCATCGATGACTTTGAGGCGTGCATTGGGAAGGTGTCGGGCAAGCTCTTCCTGCTCCTCGATCGGGTAAAGCAGATCGCTCGAAATGCCTACGACCAGTGTCGGCTGGGAGATTTCAGCAAGTACTTTTACATATTCGCCTCGACCACGTGAAACGTCATGGGAGTTCATCTGGCGTGTCAGATGCACATAACAGTTCGCATCGAATCGGCGATTTATTCTCTCGCCGTGGTGTTTCAAATAGGACTCAACCAGAAACGGATCACCCGGGAGTTGCGAGCCGCTTCGTTTGAAGCGGTTATTAAATTCGCCGGCCGTTCGGTAAGATATCATCGCCATCATTCTTGCGGCGGCAAGGCCTTTTACAGGTGGGCGATCTGGAGAGTAACGGCCTCCCTGCCAGAGTGAATCTGCATAAATGGCATTTCTCTGGGCCTCAGTCCATGCAATTCCCCAGGGAGAGTGATAACCACCCACGGCAACCGGAGCAATCGCCTGGACATAAGATCCGTAAAAACTCCATTCGAGAACCTGCATTCCGCCCATCGAGCCCCCGATAGCCAGTTTGATTTCTGTGACTCCAAGCGACAGAAGCGCTGCGTGATGAGCTTTTACCGTATCCCTTATGGTGACCACAGGGAAATCGGCACCGTACCATGAGTCCGTTCGAGGGTTGATGGAAACGGGAGATGTGGAACCATACGGCGATCCAAGGGCATTGAGGCAGATGACGAAATAACGATCAGTATCAAGCGCACGACCCGGACCGATGAAGGACGGCCACCATGATTTTGCGTCCGTGTCACTCGTGAGCGAATGACAGACCACGATTGCATTATCACCGCGGTGATTAAGACAGCCCCACGCTTCATAAGCGACGGTGGGCAAACATAAGATGTCACCGGATTCGAGCACGAGGTCCGGGATAGAGACCAGATTCGGCATGGCACGTTGACCCTTGATCGGTTTGCGTGCACATCCGAAGTCTCAAGACTCGGGTCGGGTTGAGTTCCGCAGGGCTGCCTTGCAGAAGAGGCATAAAAAAACCCCTCCCGCAAGATGCAGCGGAAGAGGATACTCTGATCGAAACAGGTTATCCGACCTGATTCGAAATCTCCCGCTCATCTTCCCTCGCCGTTACGCGAGGCAGGAATTGGCACCTTTCCTGCACCAATAATAGGGAGTGGCGCAGGGGTTGCCAGGACTTTACCGGGCCTGAACCCTGAGTCCTTCTGGATGAGCACTATGTCAATAAATAAACGACGCCTCGTTGGCGTTACATTGGCGCCAATGATACGGCGCGAAATTCTAAGGGTCAACCGTGTTGTGCTGAAGGTTAGACTGACTTGTTACAGCTCAACTTTTTGATCCGCCGAATCAAAAGAAATAGATTGGGTTTCTGCGGAGAGGGTGGGATTGCAACATGAGCCTTGTTTCGAAATGGTTTCGACTGATTTCGGTCTTAATCATGTCGTATTTGGCGTTTTTTGTTTCAAACCCCATTAACCATTTCGATAACCTGGCATAAAAGCGTCAACTATAGCGTCAACAAAATACTGTTTTACAAACGCAGACTTCTAGATGTCGAAGGTATCCATCGTTCAGTTGAAGGCGAGAAAGCGCTCGGATGGTACGGTTCCTCTTTACCTCGTTCTTAGAAATAAAAAAGAGCGGTCTACGATCGCGCTCAATGTCAGTCTGCACCCCCGTCATTGGAACGAAAAAAGGCGCGAAGTTCGTAAGTCTTACCACGAGCACCGTAAGCTGAACGAGGACGGTCCATCTCTCACTGACTCAAAGCATGCGACCTCGTGTCGCACGGTGTGTTTGCTACGGGAAGCCCAACTACTTCAACCGTTCCTGATACTCCTGCTGCTGTGCCGGTACGATATACTTGTCAAAATACCATCCCGATGCCTTCTCAAGAGTGAAATAAAATCCTAAACCCAACACCACTATTGTTGCCGTCAGTATGATTAGGTTCCCACGCTTGCGCTTCGGATCAATACTGCACTGGTTTTGCTTGCGTCGATAAAACCAGATACCCGCCGCCCCAATGACCACAGCTAACCCGCGAAAAGCCCAAGCGCCAAAAGCGGCTGACCCATCAGGATTGTAAAACGCATCTGCAAAAGAGATCGCGTAAATGCCGCCCATGAGGCCAAACATGAATAATACCACCGGGACAACACAACATAGTATGCCGGTCAATCCAGTAGAGGCAACTACTTTAAGGGCCCATTTCCAAACATTGGGTTCGTTGTTCTGTATTTCAGCCATATCGGATCATCTTTGATTGCGTTGTTGTCAGCAGCATAGTTTTCATTTTGATGATGCATCTCTCAAGGCGTTACAACCTCGCTTAGAATGGAAGCCGCGCGCACTGCTCGTGAATATGCAAACGGAGATGGGAAAGTTATCGTAGATCCACAAACACATATTATTTTGTAGAAGGATAGCAACTGCGAAACCGGCTTAAAAAACAATCCGCTCAACTGAAGTCCGCCGGATAACACGATCACGCTTGTCGCAGATGCGGGTTGTTCTCATGTCCGCGTGGTTCGCAAGGTTGGCCTAATAGAAGCACGGGGTTAGAGCAGATCATCTCTTCAATTGTAAGGGGGTAGATTGTGCGCTATCGATAGGGAAAGGATTATGATATACGGATTGGAAAATTAACGTAATCATCGAACGGAGGTCAAAGCATGAAAGTCTATTCAGTTCTCTTGATAATTGGATTTAGTTTTGCGACAAATGTGTTTTCTCAGGTGCAATTCACCCCACATACGATCACAACCAATGCGAATACAGAGGTGGACCCCATAATTCGGACAGGGTCTTAGGTGCAATACTGTTCAGTTAAGTAATATTCGTATTGTTCGTCGTGGATAAGGGTCGATGATCTTATGTCGGTATTTTGTAGGATACGTACTCATTTTTCGCTTGACAACTCGGGGATTGCGCCGACCCCGGCTCGATACAACCCGTTCTTCCAGTATTTCTTCGATGAGGCGCTCATGACGTGTCGCAGTTACCAGAGGGGGGAAAAGGGCCGGTGTCAGGGGTAGCATAGGTCTCCTGGATCCTGCGCCTTATGACGCGCACACTGTGCACGAAAGAGATCTTGTCCGGATCGAGATCGGCCTTGAGCGCGGCCTCATGCATCAGGCCGCGCACTACGAAGTGTGCCAGAAGCAACCCGTAGAATTCCTGGCGCACCAGGTCGGGCGTCTTACTTCTTAACACAACCGCACGTCCGCGCAGGTGCGTTTTGAACTCATCGAAGGCCGTCTCGATCTCCCAACGCTCGGTGTAGAGTGCTGCCAGTTCCGCTGCCGGTGCCGCTTCGGGATCGAGAATGGTGGTCATAAGCCGGTACACGGTCTCGCTACCCTCGCTTGCCGATTGCTCTTTGTCGGAGTCGAGCGTGTATTCAATCACGCGAACGACACGTCCGTTTCGGTCAAGACGGCGATCTTTATCGGAGCGATAGATTTTACTCAGATACGATTTGTCGTCGAGCCGCTCGTTGCACGGCAAGTTGGCGTTGATCTTCATGCGCCACAATAGGTCGGCTCCCGTTTTGGTCGCCTCTTGCCAGAGCGAGAAGCCGAAGAAGTAACGATCGGCCAGGCACAGCATGCCCGGGCGAAGACGAGCGATCACGTCCCTGGCCAGTGTGGCCTCGCTCCGCTCATACGGACCCTGCACGGCACCAAAAAGGACATGGGTGCCGCACTCGACCAGCGTGACGAAGCGCAGCTTTGGAAAGGCGCTCCTGCCCCGCGAGACAACCGGTCGTCCGAACGCTTCGCTATTACGCGCCTCGTCGGGCATGTCGAGCGTCGAGCCGTCGAGGCTCACCGAATGCCATTTTCGGTAATGTGCCCCACGGGTCTTCTCGGTAGCGATCGGGCGAACGATCTCTTGGTAGAGATGCTTCATGGGCTCGAAACCGAGCCAGGTCCTGGCCTGAGAGATACCTGAGCGTCCCGTTTGACGAAGCTGCTTCACGGGCCAGCCCAGCCACTGGAGTCCCTCGACAAGGCAGCGGAGCACCTCCCCGTATGAGACCTCCATAAAGAGGGCCAACGCCACGACGTAATAGACCACCACGTGCGCAGGTAAGCTACGCTGACGTTGGCTTTGACGGCCTTCTTTGCGCAGGATTTCATGAATGGCTTCGAGCGGAATCCGCTCGGCCAGTACGCCAAGTGTGATGTAATCGCTCACCCGAGCGCCCTCGGGCAAACCCGCAACTGTTCGTGCCATAGCAGCCTCCCTGATTTGCTGAGAATACGACAGGAAAGATAGCTATTAAATCATTAACTGAACAGTATTGCACCTAAGACCCTGTCCGAATTATGGGGTCCACCTCTCTGATTTCGGATTCACTGAGGAAGCCAGTACCAAGCTCTTCAGAAAAGTACTTGTCCTCCAGAT
>JACZYD010000164.1 GCA_022571255.1 Bacteroidota bacterium | reverse complement strand
GGATTCTGGGGGGGGCGTGGGGGTGTGTCGTATGAAACAAGTGGTGCGTTCGTGAGCTGGCTTATAGAGCGATCTGGAATAGATCATTTTAAAAAGGTGTATGCACGTGGAAATTTTTCTGCCGTGTACGGGCTGAGTACTGCGGAGCTTGCCATCGAGTGGAGTCACTCCATGGCGTCACTGAGCTCAATTCATAGATCTGCGGCCTACGTTGCTGCCCGGCGTTTCGGAGTTCTGTCACTCTTCGAACGGAATTGTCCGCACTGGATACCTCCCAACGTGAGAGAATATCGAACCGCCGTATTGTCGCTCTCTGAGGGTGAGATCGGTATTGCTGATCGTGTCCTGGAATCGCTCGTAGACAGTCCGGTGATTGGACCCGCAGCCCGTACGGCTCTGCGGCAAATAAATCTTTCGAGAGGAGAAATACGGCTTTTGCTTGATGAATATGAATCAGAATCTGTGGACATCCTGTCTCTGACGGATGAGATCATTTATGCGGATTTGTTGGCGTTTACCGGAGATACGCTCGGAGCCGTAAGCAGGTATCAATCGGTTCGGCAGAGGTTTCCGGTTTATCTCCTGGAATCAAGGACAGCGCTGGAAATGCGGGCTGTCGGAGCTCAATTCCCCGAAATTCTATTGGTCCTGACCAGCATTCAACCTGATTCTCAAAAAGTGGCAGCGCTGGACCGATTGGTGCGGCCGCGGTTTTCCTTCATGCCTTATTCGGGCACCGCGACAGACGAGCCCGGAAGAAGTACCGGCGACAGGGTTGGCGGCGGAGTCCTTCGCGGTGCCAGCGACAGGGTTGACGGCGACTATGGGGTAACCGAAATACCCACCGCGACTGATTCATACAGCGTATCTTCGGAGCGCGTTATTCGTGCGAATCGTGAACGCATTGCACGATTCAATCTCGTGCGTTTATATTGGCGCGGTCGGTTGAACTTTGGATCGGAATTATTCGCGGAAGCAGCTGAAGACGCCTCGAGAGTCATTGAACTACTGTCGAAGCTTGAGGGAAATGTTTTGAGAGACGAAACGGAAAGGACTCTCGTTTATCAGGCCGCACGTTTTGCTTTTGCCGCAGGCGACATCGGACAGGCATCGAGTTTTGCCATGAGGGTAGCGGAGCAGTCGGTTCGAGCGGGAGATTCTGCGATGGGTCGCTCAGTAGAAGAATTCCAGTCACGAGTATTCTGGACACAAACTTGGATCGAAAAGCCTCGTCAGATCTAAAAGCATTTTCAGATCAACAAACCGGGGTGCATCGAGCAGCCCGAAGACGAATGATAGACAATCACATGTCCTTCGATTTTCGAATTGCGGGATTATTGTGTATTGCTTTGCCGCGTATGGCCATGCTGCGTATTTTGATATTATCGACCGTACTTGTTCTGGCTTCATGCGCGTCGACAGAAGAATCTTCGGAAGCGAAGTCGGATGACACTCCTCAGAACAAGACGCGCACAACTCCGCGTCCCAGGGGATTATTCATCGCACCTATATCTGACGAAATCGGGACGGTTCAGGTGTACAGAACGGGGAAGGAAACTTCACCACCGCTGATTACTCTGGGTACCCGGGAGACGATTACAGTTTCTTTTGATCTGTTGTCGAACAATTCACGGACACTTTCTATTTACTTTTACCACGCAAACCGCTACTGGGAAAGGGATCTTCTTCCTGTCGAATTCCTGCGCACCTTTCATCGAGACGAACTGATCAACTACCGTCTGTCGAGAGCAACTGATGTCAGGTATTCACATTATGATTACGAGTTTCCGTCCCGGAATATCGACTTCACGAGGAGCGGTAATTACATCTTACGCGTCACGGAATTTGGCGACGAAGAGGATATTCTATTTGAGCGGCCGTTTTTTATCTCCGAGCAGTCTACGCTGATCGAGCTCACGCTGGACAATATTCTGGTTCCGGGCCAGCCCTACAGTTCCATCCAGCCTCTGGGAAGATTCAATCCCACAGACGATAATCTGAATATTTTCGATTACGAAATGTGTTTTGTACGCAACGACCGCTACGCTTCGGCGAAGTGTGCCACGAGACCAAGCCTGGGCGTACAACCGGGTATCGCCTTTTATCTGGAGCCATTGAACTCCTTCATGCTTGCGCCTCCACCGTCGTTTCTGGACCTGTCGGAAATTCGCGTCGGAGGAAGTATCGAATTCATGGATCGATCGGTAAATCCACCCGAGGTTGCCCTGGAGCCCGATTATGCCCGTTTTCCGGGAAGCGAATTCGGACCTTTTCTTAACGGACAGACCGTTGTTCGGGCGGCGGTCAGGGAGTATCCGGATCCGGATCTGAGTTCAGAATATGTGCGCGTGTTCTTCAGGTACGTACCCGTGAACGAGGTTGCGGCTCAGGGACGGGTTATTGTCACGGGCAGTTTCAATAACTGGGAACGAGATCCCGATTACGCCCTTATCTGGAAGCCGGAGAAGAAGTGGTATGAGGGCTATGTGCTTCTGAAACAGGGACACCACGAATATCGCTACCTCGTCGACGACCCAGTTCTTAAAAAGGCCGCTTCAGGTGCCCCGCCCGGAAGGCAGAATCTCTACACCGCGTTTCTCTATACGAATGATGTAAGCGTGCAATCCGACCGCCTCATCTCTGTGCGCGGTATACTGATGAATTGATCGTGTCAATGAATTGATCTCAAGTACGCCCGTCAATACCTTTCCGATTCGGATGGCACTACGTCAAGTATCGATCTGTGAAAATGGAGACAGATTGAATTCTCGGGCAAATCGTGAAGGATTGCTCTTGACAGCTTTCCAGACATTCTCCTTGAAAATTACGACCAACCACTATGAAGAGGATTTTTCGCACCTTCTGGCTGTTACCGCTTTTACTTGCCATTCTGACCAGTTGTTCATCTTTACGGGGCGCCCGGGACACGTCCGGATCGGACACTGAAAACGGAGAATCTGACGAAAAAGATGACGGTCCGAAAGAATTTTCAGAGGTTATCAAAGACGATTTCGAAAAGGACGAGGGGCTTTTTACTGTCTACAAAGACAAAACAACCTATTACTTCGACATCCCGGATGAACAACTTGGTAAAGAATTCCTGATGGTCACGCGGATTGCCAAGACAGCGACAAACCTGAATTGGGGAGGCGCAAAAACCAATACACAGACGCTTCGCTGGGTGAGGCAGGGCGATAACATTCTTCTCCGGGTAGTGGGTTACACAAACGTTGCGGATGAAGAAGAACCGATCTATGAGGCCGTCCGGAATTCAAACGTTGAGCCCATCATTCACTCTTTTAAGATAGCCGCAATCAACGAGGACACGACGGGTGTCGTGATCGACGTCACAAAACTGTTCATGTCGGACATTCCGTCTCTGGGCCTGCCGAAATTCTACCGTACGACGTATAAAATCACCAGTCTCGATACCGACCGCTCCTACATCTCTTCGCTGAGGAGTTTCCCAACAAACATCGAAGTTCGGCATGTGATGACTTACGAAGCCACAGCCGCACCCTCCAACAGCGCAACAAATTCGATCACCGTCGAGATGAGCCATTCGATGATCGCGCTTCCGGAGATTCCCATGAAACCGAGGTTATGCGACAGACGGGTCGGTTATTTCAGTCTTACGTTGACGGATTACAGCAGCGAGAAGCACGAGGCCGACTCGAAATGTTATATCACGCGGTGGCGTCTTGAGCCGAAAGACAAGGAGGCTTATCTGCGCGGTGAGCTCGTGGAGCCGGTCAAACAGATTGTCTATTACATCGATTCTGCGACACCCGAAAAATGGCGACCGTTTTTGATTGCTGGTGTAAATGATTGGAATCGGGCCTTTGAGGCGGCCGGATTCAAAAACGCGATTCGCGGCGCGAACGCACCCACCGCCGAAGAGGATCCGGAATTCGATCCGGACGATGCCCGTTACAGTGTGATCCGGTACTTGGCCTCCAACGTGCCTAATGCTTCCGGACCCCACGTACATGATCCGCGAACGGGGGAAATCCTGGAAAGTGATATCCGCTGGTATCACAACGTGCAGCGTCTGCTTCGCGACTGGTATCTGACGCAGACGGCGGCGGCCAATTCGGAATCGCGCACGGTACAGTTCGAAGACGAAGTCATGGGTGAGCTGCTGCGTTTTGTGGCCGCGCACGAAGTCGGTCACACACTCGGTTTTCAGCACAACATGGGATCGAGCCATGCCTTTCCGGTCGACTCGCTTCGCTCGCCGACGTTCACGTCCAGTCATGGCACCGCCCCGTCGATCATGGATTACGCGCGCATGAACTACATCGCTCAGCCGGGCGACGGCGTGACACAATTCATGCCGCGTCTTGGCACGTATGACGACTGGGCCACCAAATGGGGTTATACCTGGTTTGAGGATGAAGCTACGCCGAAAGAAGAGCGTGAAACGCTCGATGCGTGGACAGTCTCTCACGCAGGTGATCCGAATTACTGGTTCGGTTCCAACTTTTCGGACCCGCGCGTTCAGACGGAAGATCTGGGTGACGATGCCATGAGAGCGAGCGATTACGGCATTGAAAATCTTAAAGTCGTCCTGGCGAATATCAAAGACTGGTCAGCGGAGGACGGAAAACCGTATGACGACCTTCAAGTGCTCTACAACAACGTGACAGCGCAGTACAATCGTTACATTGGCCACGTCTCGAATAACATCGGTGGGTTGTATCAGGACTTGAAGACGTATGATCAGGACGGCGTCGTTTATTCCTTTGTGCCCCGGGAAATACAAATGCGCGCCATGAAATGGATGCAGGATCAGGTTTTTACACCTCCCACGTGGCTGGTCCATGGAGATGTGCTGCGGCGTATCGAAGGCGTAGGCATGGTCGAACGCATGCGCCGATACCAGGTGGGAGGAGCCAACCGCCTGCTGGATCCGCAGAAAATGTATCGTCTGATGGAAGCCGAAATCCAGTATGGGACCAATACGTTTACGATGGCCGA
>JACZYD010000003.1 GCA_022571255.1 Bacteroidota bacterium | reverse complement strand
AAATAAAGTGACCGGCCCGGATGTCGCATGAGCCAAGACCCGCAGAACCGGAATAGATTGATGGAATGTGATCAATCTTCGGGTATCCTTCCAGACCAACCACGGCGTCGGCGAAGGCAGCTTTTATCTCTCTTGTCAACGGATTCGACTGCGCCATGGGATTATCCATGCGCTCGAGTATAGAGAACGCCTTCACGTTTTTGAGCGCGTCAACGATCTCGGCACCCGGAAACGGCCGGAAACATGTCACGTGTACGGCTCCAACCTTGATCCCCATATGCTCCCGAATCCAATCCACCGTGACTTCGGCTGTATCGATGAGCGAGCCCATGCCGACAATGGCGTATTCAGCGTCATCCATCCGATAAGATTCAACGACTTTATAGGTACGACCGGTCAGCTCTGCATAATCGTTCATCGCACTTTTGACCGCGTCCAGCACACGATCATAATAAAAACGCTGAGCAATTTTACCCTTCATGTAGCTGTCCTGATTCTGGACCACACCCGTCATGATCGGATTGTAGGGATCAAAAAAATTGTGCAGCGAATCAGCCGGATTTCCTACGAAATCTTTCATCAGCTCTTTTTCCGGCAACAGAATGTTTTCCACCGTATGTGTCGTCAGAAAACCGTCCTGAACGTTAAAAAATGGCGTAGAACATTCTTCAGCCGCTCTTCGAGCGATCAAAGCGAGATCGGCAGCGCCCTGCGCATTTCGGGTGAACAACATGCCCCATCCCACATCTTCGACTCCCATCACGTCGTCATGACCGGCATGCACATTGAGGCTCTGGCTGGTCAGCGCCCGTGCCCCGATGTGAAAAACCACAGGAAGTCGCTTGCCGCTGATCGTATACAGGACTTCTTTCATCAGAATGAGACCCTGACCGGACGTGAAATTCGTTACCCGGCCTCCTGCCAATGCAAATCCCTCACAAACAGTGGCGGAGCTGTGTTCGCTCTCGGGCTCGAAAAACTGCAAAGTCTCTCCCCAAAGGTTGGTTTCTCCGTTCACAATTGATCGGTTGAAGCCATGTGCCATCTCCGTGGAACTTGTGATGGGGTACGCGCCGGCACCCTGCGCGATATGGGTCTCTACCCACACCACGGCTCCTGAGCCGTCGGAAGTGGTGGGAATGCCCGGAAATTTTACTTCCTTTTGCGCGCTGTTGCTCATATCAATATTCCGTATATCTTCGATTTCGGAAAATCGGCCGGTAGTGCACAGCCGACATTGAATATACCATAAGACGCGTCTTATCAAAGTCTGGGATTCCGGGGTGTGACGGGAGAGGAAGCCCCGGGCAGGCGCGGACCCCGGGCGAGCGGCGCGGCGCAAGCCGCAGGAAACGGCGCGGCGCGGACCCCGGGCTTGGAACCGAGCGGCCCGGCAATGGCCCCGGGCCCCGAGCTTGGAACCGAGCGGTGCGGGCGCGCGGCCTGAGTTACAGCATTACCAGATAGGTAACCTTGGCAACAGCCGCCCGATCAGTCAGAATCACGTTTCTGTTCGGATCAAACAACTCGTCGTTATCCAGAGGAAAAAAATAGGACGTATTGAAAACGATAAACAAATCGCTGCCGGGCGTGTGAATCCAATCGATGCGGATGTTTGACTGAAGGTTGCGCGTGAAATTATCATACTGCACGAGAGCCTCGCCAAACAATTTCCGACTTGTCGCACCGAGTATGGTCATGGTGAGCGTTGTGGCATCGAATCTGCCATTCTCAACCGGAAGATCAATTCGGGATTGCCTGACCCTCGCTTCGAGCTGCAAGTATTTTGACTGTCGAAAACCCAATGTAAGGGACAGATCCGTCCGATCCCCGTTAAAAAACGCCCCTGTGCTTATACTGACCCTGCTATACTGCCGTCTGCTGTCGTCTGTTCTGACACGCAGACCAACCGTGACGAAATTATAGTCGCCAACTGGAATTTCCACATCGGGCCTGATGAAAAACGGTTGATCCAGACGCTCGAATCGATTCTCTACATCAACCGTCACATTGTCCGAGCGTTGAGCCTGTGCCCTGATTTCAATTTTGGATCGAGTCGATTGTTTTCGCCCCCTCTGGTTCTCGATGAAATTGTAATCACCCTTGATCGTTATTCTTCTGATCATCGGAAGGGCAGAAAGACTGACGACCGGCTTGTAGGCGATCTCGGCGCTGTACTCGCGCATGTCGAGCCGTCGCACGAATCCGAGTTCTGGTCTGTAATTGCGTCCGACGCTCGTGAATTGTGCCTGCGCCATGTACAGATCGTCCTGAAAACGCGCGGAAATATGACCGGCCGCATCCCGGAGCGAATCCACGGTATCCCAGACCTGCGTAACCCATCCGGTGACTTCGCTCGCGCTGAAGAAGCGGTATTGCGCATCAACACCCGCTGCCCGGTTATAGCGCCCCTGGGCCTGTACATTTGTGAATATGGCGCCAACCGTACCCCGCGGGAATACATTCGAACGGATGCGTACTACCGAGCTGTTTACGGATTTTGTACCAAAAATATCACCCATCTTGTCTCCTTCCTCCACATTGAGCAGGCCGACCGAAATACGATTGACCTGCCCCGTCAGGCGCAGTCCGGCCAGAATATCCGCATCGAGTCCGATTCGACGTGAAAAAAACGTCTGGGTCGAACGGGGATTCCCATGTTCAAAGAGGCCTGACCGCTCCAGGAAAAATTCTCTTTTCTCCGGAAAGAACAAACTGAACCGCGTCAGATTCAGCTGCACATTATCCGCTTCGACCTGTGCAAAGTCCGTATTGACCGTGAGGTCCATCGTCAGACTCGATGTAATGCCGTACTTCAAATCCCCGCCAATGTCTTTTTTGAACTCAGAATCCAATTTACCATGGAGCCCGTCCGGGCGGGTTTCCTGTACACTGGTAATGACGTAGGGCTTGAATTCTATATTTTTCCCGCGCCGAATGTTTTTCAGGCCCTTCAGCGTCCCGTATTGCGAGACGGCAGGTATCACTCCGTATCCCTGCCCGTATTCAAGCCCGATTGCAGGCCACACGACGCGCTCGTTTTTCCGACTGATCGCGCGGGAAATCATGAGGCCGAATTCGAGTTCATCCCCCTTTGGGAACCGGAGTTGCCGGAAGGGTATGGATACTTCCATGGACCAGCCCTCATCGTCGATCTGAGTCTCACTCTCATAAACGGCGTCCCAGGAAAAACTGTCCATGGTGAGTCGCTCGTCCGTCAGGGTCGCGTCGTCCTGCGTACCGAGTGCGGTCATCTCGAACAGATAAGCGTTTCGCCGGTCGAGGTACGTATCGATGGCGATATGAGCATGGTCATCACGACTGTTGCGACCGCCTCTCTTCATGACATTGGCCTCGATAAGTTCGGGGTTCCGATCATAGAATTTGAGTGCGAAATAAAGGAAATCGCGGTCATAAGCCACGCGCACCTCCGATCGTTCGGTTCCCGGCGCGCCGTCGTCGGGCCAGTTCTGTATGAATTCCGTAATGGGTTCGATCTCTGCCCAGATGGCGTCGTCCAGGAACCCGTCGATGCGCGGCGGTTCTTTTGCAAATACGGCAGTGACTTCGTTCGCGGTCGGCGCGGGCACCCGCTCTCTCGTCTGCGCTGACACCGGCGTGACAAACAGGGTTGCAATAATAGAAACAAAAAAAACGGACGGGAAGGACTCAGTCATGAAAACGTCTTTTAACACCTGACAGTAATTCGTGATTTGCCGGTTGTATCCGGGAAGTTTACCCGATGCTGCGTCATAAACTTCCATGATTCATAACATTACCAGGTACGTTACTTTGGCAATGCCAACGCGATCAGTCAGAATGACGTTCCTGTTCGGGTCAAACAAGTCGTCGGTGTCTCTCGCAAAAAAATACGTCGTGTTGAAAACCAGGAAGAGATCACTTCCCGGCGTGTGAATCCAGTCAATGCGGATGTTCGCCTGCAGATTGCGCGTGAAGTTGTCATACTGAATCAGCGCCTCTCCAAATAACTTGCGACTCGTAGCGGCCAGGATGTTCAACGAAAGCGTGGTAGCATCGAACTTGCCATTTTCAATCGGAAGGTCCACGCGCGATTGTTTTGCTCTGGCTTCCAACGCCAGATACTGGGAATGCCGGAATCCTACCATCGCTGAAATATCGGTTCGATCGCCGTGGAAAAACCCACCGCTGCTGACGCTCGCCGTTGCAAACAGGCGTCGGCTTGAATCTGTCTGACCACGCAGCGCGATCGTCGAAAACGTATAATCGCCAACCGGTATTTCCGCGTCGGGGCGAATAAAAAATAGTTGATCCAGTCGTTCGAATCGATTTTGAAATTCGATAGTAAAATTATCGCGCCGATCAAATTCCGCGCGAAGTTCTATTTCGGACCGCGTGGACTGCTTTCGCCCTTGCTGGCTCTCGATGTAACTGTAACTTCCCTGTGCGGCGATCCTTCTAATCGGCAGCGATCCGATGTGTACCAGCGGGCGGAAACTCGCAGACCCATTGTAAGAGCGCATGTCGCGGCGGCGCACGAATCCGAGTTCGGGATTGTAGTTCCGCCCTACACTGGTGAATTGTGCCCGCGCCATATATAAATCGTCCTGGTATCGTGCGGATACATGTCCGGCCGCGTCGCTGAGAGAATCAACGGTATCCCACACCTGCGTAACCCAGCCGGTTACCTCACTCTTACTGAAAAATCGGTACTGGGCATCAACACCCGCTGCGCGGTTGTATCGCTCCTGAGCCTGAACGTTTGTAAAAATGGCTCCGACGGTTGCACGCGGTAAAATATTTGTCCGGACACGTGCTACCGTATTGTTGACGGACGACGGCCCGAAAATATCTCCTATACGCTCTCCTTCTTCAATATTGAGCAAACCGACAGAGAACCGATTGACTTGTCCGGTCATACGGGCTCCGGCCAGAATGTCGTCTGTGAGACCGATGCGACGTGAGAAAAACGTCTGGGTCGACCGTGGATTCCCGTGCTCAAACAACCCGGCCCGCTCCAGAAAAAATTCGCGTTTCTCCGGGAAAAAAAGGCTGAATCGAGTCAAATTGAGTTGCACATTGTCCGCTTCGACCTGAGCAAAATCCGTATTGATCGTCAAGTCCAGTGTCAGATTCGAAGAAATACCGTATTTGAGTTCGCCACCGATGTCTCTTGTAAAATCAGAATCGAGATCTGCGCTGAGTAAGTCAGGCCGAGATTCGTTCAAGCCGGTGATTACGTAAGGTTTAATTTCAATGTTTTTCCCTCGCCGGATGTTCTTCAGGCCTTTGAGGCGGCCGTACTGCGAGACCGCCGGAAGTGCTGAAAAACTGTTCCCGAACTCCTGACCGATCGCGGGCCACATCACACGTTCATTTTTACGATTGATCATCCGGGAAATCATCAGGCCAAATTCGATCTCATCCCCCTTTGGAAATCGAAGCTGCCGGAAGGGTATGGATACTTCCATGGACCAACCCTCGTCATCGATCTGCGTTTCGCTCTCATACACGGCATCCCAGGAGAAGCTGTCGATGCTGAGCCGCTCGTCCGTAATGGTCGCATCGTCCTGGGTGCCCAGAGCGTTCATCTCAAACAGATAAGCATTTCGTCCGTCGAGATATGTATCGAGCGCGATGTAGGCGTGGTCGTCGCGATCGTTTCGCCCACCCCGTTTCAGATTCTTTGCCCGAATGAGCTCAGGATTTCGATCATAAAACTTGAACGCGAAATAGAGATTGTCGCGATCATAGGCGATGCGAACCTCCGTTTTTTCCGTCGCAGCCGCGCCGTCCTCAGGCCAGTTCTGGATAAAATTGGTGATCGGTTCAATGTCCGCCCACAGGGCATCGTCAAGGTGGCCGTCGATGCGAGGAGCCGTGTCGACATAAACTGCTGTGACTTGGTTTGCAGTAGGCGACGAAACAGGATCAAAAGTTTGAGCAGAGGGGCGCGAAGCGGTATAAAGACTGACGAGTATGCTTGTGAGCACAACGATGAAAAGCTTCCGGATTGATTTTTGCATTCGTTGCTGATTATTCAGATGTGGTGATCGCGTTGTAGATGTGTTGCACGCCGCCGGAACGCAAAACATGAAGCAAGTGTACGGACTTGTGCCAGAATGTTCAGCGCAAATTGATGTGGGATGGAAAAGAGTACCTTCGATTTGTGGTTCTCGCGATCTGCCACGCCCATTAATCAAATACCAGAACAATCTTCTGCACAACTGTCAGACACGAGTACAAATCAAATTTCGAGAACGTCGTTTTCCCTCGAGCACAGGGTAACGCCACAAAGTTCCGTCTTCCTGGTATGGTCGAAAGGGTTACGCAGATTCTGGAAGTGGACTAAGGAGAGCTCTTGTCCGGCACGTGAAGCGGACGCTCTGCGGGTGGATAATTCGGCAACCCGGCCAGTGGTCGAGTGGGATGCTCGACCATATCCAACAGACACATTTTGAGATCCTCGATCATGTTCGCGATTGTTTTCTCATCAAACAGGTCCGTGTTATACCGAATCCTACCGGTCGGTAGTTGCAGCGGTTTCAAAGATTCAGCGACTGGATACCCTTGCTGCCGACCCGCACACAACAGTGCGTTTTGCAGCCCTCTCTATCTCTTATCTTACTGATGCTCACACGGAAATCCACTTGAAATCAATCGCTCCATCCCCCATGAAGCTCAGCACACTGTTTCTGATCGGAATTCTTTTTCTTTTTCCCGCCGCCGCGGATGCGCAGACCGGGCAATCCGCACCGATGGCGGTGTCTTCACCCTTTCAGACGCTCGATCTGCGCGCACCGAATCCGTACAGAAACGCTTCCGGAAGACCTGGTCACATGTACTGGCAGCAACAGGTTGACTACGAAATCCACGCCACGCTCCATACCGCCGAGCAGGAAATCAGCGGCGCAGAGTCCATTCGGTACAGGAACAACTCTCCTGACGCGCTGCCCTACCTCTGGATGCATATCGAACAGAACGCCTGCGCAGCAGAAAGTGTCAGCAACCGACTCAAACAGCCGCCCCTCGTGTTTCTGGGTGCCGTTTTTGATTTTTCGTGCCAGGGTTTCGTTGGTGGAATGACCATCGGAAGCATTTCCTCGAGCGGTCGAGTTCTCGATCACACGATTTATGGCACCACCATGAGGATCGACTTCGACGAGCCCCTTCCGCCGGGTTCGACGACGACTCTTGAACTCACATGGAAATTCAAGATTCCACCATACGGCCTCGCGCGAATGGGTCGGGACGGCGATCTGTATGAAATAGCCCAGTGGTTCCCTCGATTGGCGGTCTACGACGACGTTCGTGGCTGGAACGCGGAGCCGTATATCGGTGCCGGCGAATTCTATCTGGAATACGGCGACTACGATGTAACTCTCACCGTACCGAGAGATTTTATTGTTTCGGCCACCGGCGAACTGCAGAATGCCGACGAAGTACTCACGGCCCGACAGCGTGAGCGCCTTCGCCGCGCCATGACGCAGTCCGAATCCGTGGCCATCATCACGGAATCGGAGGCGGGAAATCCTGAGGAAACCAGACCAGCGGGCAGCGGCACCATCGACTGGCATTTTATGGCAGAGAATGTGCGCGATTTCGCATTTGCGGCCAGTCCCGATTTCCGCTGGGACGCCACGAACTGGAATGGAATCCGCATCGAAGCGTTGTATCGTCGCGGCGCCGCAAACTGGGAAGAAGCCGTCGAAATGTCCCGTGCGTCGATTCGGTATTTCAGCGAGCAGTGGTACATGTACCCGTATTCGCACGCCACTACGATCGAAGGACTGATTGAAGGTATGGAGTATCCGATGTTGACCTTTGTTCCGGCCATGGAGTTGCGGGAGGATCTGCACTGGGTTATTTCCCATGAGTTCGGTCACGAGTGGTTCCCGATGCTTGTAGGATCCAACGAACGTTTCTATCCGTGGATGGACGAAGGTTTCAATACATTCATGGACCTTGCGGGCGCCGCAGAATATTTCGAAGGGACCGATTATGGAAGCTCGATCGAATGGAATCCACTGGCCCTGTACGCAGAAAACGCAGTTCCCGGAAAAGAGCAACCTCTTATTACGCGGGCTGCTGAACAGAACAATCTCTTCTGGTCGGCCTATCAGAAACCGGCACTGATGCTGCAGCTTCTCCGGCATGAGGTGCTGGGAGAAGAGCGTTTCGATTTTGCATTTCGGAGTTATATCGACGCGTGGGCCAATAAACATCCGACCCCTGCCGATTTTTTTCGCATCATGAAAGACGCTTCGGGCATGGACCTCGACTGGTTCTGGCATGATTGGGTGTTGACGGTGGCGCGTCTTGACCAGGCGGTGGAGTCGGTTTCCGGCGTACAGAATGCAGATGGCGCAAGTACCGAGATCGTTCTCATCAACCACCTCGCAATGGTCATGCCGGTGGAGATGGAAATCGAGTATGCAGACAATACTTCTGAGATCATCCGATTTCCAGTTGAAATGTGGAATCAGGGTTCGCGATTCGTCTATCTGTTGTCCGATGCTCGCGAAGTCCGTCGTGTCACGCTGGACCCCCGGAACCGATACCCTGACGATGTTCGGGAGAACAACACCTGGGTCCGGTAATCCGGCGACAGTCTACTGCTGAGAGCGTACCTCAAGTACCTTCTCGATACTGATTTCCCCGAGGTCGTTGCCAAATGAATTCATGACAAAGGTGAGAATGCTCGCGACATCCGTGTCGGAAAGATGGACGGCCGGCATGACGCCGTCGTACGCCACGCTGTTCACCTGGATGGGCACACTCAATCCGTATAAAACGATAGCAATTGCGGCTTCGGGGTCCTGCAAAAGATAATCAGACCCCGCGAGGGGAGGAAACGCGCCCGTAATGCCCTGCCCTTCCGGTTGATGACAGGCCGCACAGTTCTGAGCGTATAATCGGCGACCCACTTCCATTTTCTCTGCATAATTCAATACAGGTTGCGGACCCTCTTCCTCGATGATGATGATTTCCTGAATCCCACCTCCTTCGGGCAGATAAACGGCTGCGTCCTGCAGGCCTGTATAAATTTCCGGCTGCGGATCTCCGTGAACAACCAGCGTTCCGAGAGCACCTTTGTTAAAAGCACGGAATATCGAGTGGTCGACGACGTGGTATACGCCGGGTACATCCACCTTGAATTCTACGATCGCCGAGCCACCCGGGGGGATAAGGGTGGTCTGGACATTTTGCTGAGTTGCAATCGTGCCGCCTTCCTGATAAACGACATCGAATTGTTCACCGATGACATGAAACGAGGAAATCAGATTGGGTCCACCGTTTCCTACGAAAAGCCGGATCGTCTCACCGACATTCGCCGTCATGGCATTCGCCTCGGTGAGGGCGCCCACGGAGCCGTTAAAAACAACATAGTCAGGCGTTTCGCGAAGCGCCTCAGCCATATCAAAAGGCTGCAGACCTCCTTCCCCGTACGAGCCACCCGTATAAAATTCGCTCTGAAAGACATAATACTCGTGATCGACCGGAGGAAGACCTTCTTTGGGCTCGACATAAATCAGGCCGTACATACCGTTGGAGATGTGCATTCCGACCGGGGCTGTAGCACAATGATACACGTACAGAACGCATATTCAACACCATCAGCCAGTCGACCGATTCTCTCCACCGTCTCCAGCTCGACGATGACTTTTTTTGCGTAATCCCGCGATATGGCCGGAGGTACGTTCGGAGCGAACGTGAGCACGGCATTTTCTTCGCCTCCCGTTTTTACTTCTCCGCGAGACGCGGAAAATACCAGTGCAGCCGACAGAAGGAGGAATAATGAAACTACCCACGACAGGGGGCGGAGATTACCGATCGTCTTCATAGGGATGCCTTCGAGTTCAGTGTTCTGAGTACGGGCCGTGAAAATATTACCGGTGCCAATGCATAAGACCAGACATCAGACATTAGGATACAGTCCTGACAAGTCGCGTAGGAACACGGCGTAGCCGATGGCGGGAACGACCCTTGAAATCGTGTGGGGGAGTCCCCCACGCGCGTAGAATCAGGCCGTTTAATATTCGATGCCGCGGACAGCGATCAGGGAGTCCCCCACGCCCGCAGAATCAGGGCCTGTTAACACGAACGTTCACAGCCCTTCATCTCCACGCCTCCATGACGGTACAGTTTTATGACATTCCGGTATAGTGCGTTCGCCTTCCTCCATACTTTCTTCGAAAGCCCACGATGGAAGCCGTCGTATATTTCGGATCCTTGAATTCTATCGTACAGGGCTGTATCACACAAAGCTGTATCGAACAAAGCTGACAATGGCGGAGCAGATCACACTTACTTTCCCGGACGGCAGTGCGCACGAATTTGAAAACGGCGTGAACGGGCTGGATGTGGCCAGAAGCATCTCGGAGGGCCTGGCTCGCGCGGCGCTTTCCGTAGGCGTAAACGGCGAGGTGCGAGACCTCCTGAGGCCCATCGAAGAAAGTGGAACATTTGCCGTCTACACGGATCGCAATGAAGAAGGCCGAGCGACCTACTGGCACTCCTCTGCGCACTTGATGGCCGAGGCGCTGGAATCGCTTTTCCCGGGCACAAAATTCGGTATAGGACCCGCGATAGAGAATGGTTTTTATTACGACGTTGATCTCGGCGATCGGTCTCTCAAAGCAGAGGACCTCCTCTCCATCGAAACCAAAATGGCAGAGCTCGCCCGGCGCGCAGCTCCTTACGAACGTCGATCGGTCAGCAAGGCCGATGCCATCGCCTATTTCAAGGAAAAAGGAGACGAATACAAGCTCGAACTGCTGGAAGATCTCCAGGATGGTTCGATAACGTTTTATACCCAGGGCAATTTCACCGATCTGTGCCGGGGACCGCACATACCAAACACAAAGAACATCAGGTATACCAAGCTGCTGAACATCGCCGGTGCTTACTGGCGGGGTGATCAGAAACGGAAACAGCTCACGCGCCTCTACGGGATCAGCTTCCCTAAAAAGAAACAGCTCGATGAATTTCTTGAAATGCGTGAACTCGCCCGCGAGCGCGACCACCGTAAACTGGGTAAAGATCTGGAGTTGTTCACATTCAGTCCGCTTGTGGGCTCGGGACTGCCGTTATGGCTGCCGAAAGGAGCCATTCTCCGCGATACGTTGATAAATTTCCTGAAAGAAGAACAGCTCCGACGCGGGTATCTGCCCGTGGTGACTCCGCATATCGGGCGACTTGAACTCTACAAAATAAGCGGTCACTACCCTTATTATAAAGACAGCCAGTTCCCTCCCATGATGGACGACGAGGAAGAAGGCTATCTGCTCAAACCGATGAACTGCCCTCATCACACTCAGATTTATGCGGACAAACCGCACTCGTATCGAGAGCTTCCCATTCGTCTGGCCGAGTTTGGCAATGTATACCGATACGAACAATCCGGCGAACTGAGCGGTCTGATGCGCGTGCGTGGATTTACCATCGATGACGCACACATTTTCTGTACGAATGAACAGGTCAAGGATGAATTCAAGGATGTCATCGACCTGACCCTCAAAGTATACAGAATGTTCGGTTTTTCGGATTTCACGGCGCAGATATCTCTTCGTGATCCTCAAGACATGGAAAAATATGTCGGCGACAGTGCGGTCTGGGATGCTGCCGAGAACGCCATTCGAGAAGCAACAAGGGAGATGGATCTGGAGGCGACCGAAGAAATTGGAGAAGCCGCTTTTTACGGACCAAAACTGGACTTCATGGTTCGCGATGCGCTTGGTCGCCAGTGGCAGCTCGGAACCGTGCAGCTCGACTACACACTACCCGAAAGATTCGATCTGACATACATTGGAGAAGACAATCAGAAACACCGGCCGGTGATGATTCACCGCGCACCGCTTGGCTCACTTGAGCGATTCATCGCTGTACTGATCGAACACTGCGGAGGCAACTTTCCCACTTGGCTGGCCCCCGTGCAGGTGATAGTTTTGCCAGTCGGTCAGGATTTCGAAGACTATGCTTCCCAAGTCAAAACAACGTTAATGGACGCAGGTATCCGTGTCGACACGGATATGCGTAACGAAAAAGTCAGTTACAAAATCCGACACGCTGAAATGCAGAAGATTCCCTTCATGCTCGTGGTGGGTAAGCGCGAACAGGAAAACGGGACCGTTTCAGTTCGCAGACACGGAGGAGGAGACCTGGGAGTTCGTTCGGTACATGATTTTATCGACGACATCAAAAGTGAAATGAAAAATACTCGTCTCGAAGCCGGATTAAGCTGAACAAAAACGATCCCGTTTCCGTTGACTGTTGATTAAACTGTATATTTCGTCCTCCATTTAAACAAACCTGTATTCCCATCGCAAAGAAACGAGTTCGTGTTAACGACCAGATCCGTGCCGAAAATGTTCGTGTCGTCGATCCCGGAGGTGAACACGGCATTTACAGCCTCGAAGACGCTATCAAACTTGCAGATGAACGAGACCTTGATCTCGTTGAAATCTCCCCGGACGCCGATCCACCTGTCTGCAAGGTCATGGATTACGGAAAATTTCGGTACGAACAGCAGAAAAAAGAAAAAGAAGCTCGAAAGAAATCCCACAATGTCGAGTTGAAGGAAATCCGATTCCGCCCGCACACGGACGTCCACGATTTTGATTTCAAGACAAAACACGCACGTAAATTTCTTCTTCACGGTGATAAAGTGAGAGCATACGTACAGTTTCGGGGCCGGGACATCATCTATAAAGACCACGGAATGGATCTCCTGAGGCGTTTTCTGGAAGAACTCGCGGATGTCGCAAAAATTGACCAGGAACCCCGGATGGAAGGTCGAAGGATGACGACGATTCTTACTCCGGTCAAGAAAAAGGCGTAAACACGCACATTGCTTAGCGCACCGATTCACCAAAATTCCCCACGATAAAGGCTGTCCGAGCCAGACCATTTGTTGCGACACGTGTTACAGCACCTTATTTTTTGCGGTTCAATCAGATCCATTTCAAGACCATATTGACGGTGCGGTAATGCCCAAAATGAAGTCAAACAGCGGTGCAAAAAAACGCTTTAAGCGGACCGCATCAGGAAAACTCAAGCGCAAAAAGGCGTATAGAAGTCATATCCTGACAAAAAAATCGCCGAAAAGAAAACGAAATCTTCGGGGCACCACACTTGTCGACAAAGCTGACGAGCCTCGAATGAAACGACTGATCAGTGCACATTAGTGCCTGATTCGTATCAGAAAGACTGAAAAAGGATTAGCAAAAAATGCCACGCGTAAAAAATAGAGTAGCTGCCAAGGCCCGTCGTCGACGCGTTCTTCAACGGGCGAAAGGATTCTGGGGCCGACGCGGAACGATTTATACGGTTGCAAAACATGCCGTAGATAAAAGTCTGCAATATGCATATCGGGACCGCCGACAGCGCAAGCGTCAATTCCGCCGCCTCTGGATTGCCAGAATCAATGCGGCCGCGAGACTCAATGGTACAACCTACTCACAGTTGATTGGATCGCTCAGAAAAGCAGATATTCAGCTTAACCGAAAAGTGATGGCTGATCTTGCCATGCATGATCCAAAAGCCTTCACCAAGGTTGTAGCCGCAACCAAGAAGTAGGTTACGGTATGAAATCCATTTAAAAATCCCGCCCCTGAATTCCAGGTTGGCGGGATTTTTCTGTTTTTGCAAAAGCCAGGCCATGAGTGACTCCGCGAACATAGATGACACCCTGAACGAGCTCAACAAAGAGATTGAGTCCGCCAGTCTCCACTCGGACGAGTCGATCGAATCATTCAGGATTCGTTTTCTGGGCAAAAAACAGGGCCGTATTACAGGCCTGATGAAACGAATTCCAGAAGTGGATCCTGGTGATCGGAAGGCTTTTGGCCAGCGCGTAAACGCACTGAAGTCCAGGGCGATGGAACGAATCGAGACCGCACAGAATGCCGCGCAAACACAGGCCGTTACCTCAAATGATCTCGATCTTTCGCTTCCGGGTCGGACCTTGCCAGAGGGCTCTGTGCATCCGCTCACACAGACGCACCGCCTGATCATACGCGTGTTTGAATCCTACGGGTTTACGGTCGAAGAAGGCCCGGAAATAGAAGATGACTGGCATAATTTTACGGCCCTGAATTTCCCGCCGGACCATCCTGCCCGTGACATGCAGGATACGTTTTTCATCGAGGCACCATCGGACAAACATGACGGTATCCTGCTGAGAACTCACACGTCGCCCGTCCAGATTCGTGTTCTTCAAAGCCAGAAGCCCCCGATTCGCGTGATCGTTCCCGGGCGCGTCTACAGAAATGAGGCAATTTCGTACAAATCATACTGCCTGTTTCACCAGGTCGAAGGACTGTACGTCGATGAAAATGTATCGATGGGTGATCTGAAACACATTTTGCATGTATTTGCGAGAGTCCTCTTCGGCGAAGATGTCCGGATGCGATTCCGACCCAGTTTTTTTCCGTTCACAGAACCAAGCGCCGAAGTCGACATCTGGTGGAAAGACGACTCGCTCCCGGGCGGTGGACGATGGCTTGAAATCCTGGGCTGCGGGATGGTCGACCCCAATGTTTTGTCCGCTGTTGGCGTCGATCCGGAGCGGTACACGGGTTATGCCTTCGGAATGGGAATCGAACGCATTGCTATGCTGCGCTACGGCATCGAAGATATTCGCATCCTTTACGAGAATGACGAACGCTTTTTGTCACAGTTCGCGTAGATCGAAAACGATTCCGCTTCAAAGCGATTAAGCTTTACAACGATTCAGCTTATGATCATCAGTAACCACTGGCTTTCTGACTACGTGTCTCACGATCTCTCGGTCGATGACCTCGCCGAACTGCTCACCATGTGTGGTCTTGAAGTGGAAGGAATTGTGCAGATAGGCTCCTCGCTTGACGGTGTGGTTATTGGTCACGTATTAACGTGCGAACCACACCCGAACGCCGATCGTCTGCGATTATGCTCTGTGAAAATCGGCGAGGCCGAACCCGTAACGATTGTCTGCGGAGCTCCCAACGTAGAGGCTGGACAAAAAATCGCGGTGGCCACGATCGGCAGTGTCCTCCATATGCCTTCTCGCGAGGACCCGAATGAAAAAATTGCTGTCACGGTTCGAAAGTCGAAAATCAGGGGCGAGGTTTCATTCGGGATGATCTGTTCGGAGGTTGAGCTTGGCGTGGGCGATGATCAGGACGGCATTCTGGTTCTGGATCATGAAGCCCCGGTCGGCGAAGCCTTCTCTGACTGGATATCAGAAGAAGGTGTACCCCTCGTCGATCACGCGATCGACATCGCCATCACGCCCAATCGCCCTGATGCCGTTTGCCACGTCGGCGTTGCGCGCGATGTAGCTGCATTGACCGGAAAACAGCTGAAGATGCCGGAGATTGATATTCCGGACCATGGAAAAGCAGCGACCGATGAATTCTCGGTCACCATTGAGGCGACTGATGTTTGCCAGGAATACGTTGGGATTCTGGTACGCGACATTCGCGTAGACGAATCGCCCCGGTGGCTGAAGCAGCGCCTTCTGGCTGTTGGACTGCGTCCCAGAAACAATATCGTAGACATCACAAATTATGTGATGTATGAACTCGGACAGCCCCTTCACGGATTTGATTTCGATACGTTGGCCGATTCAAAAATCATTGTTCGGAAAACATCGGGCGAAACTGAATTTGTCACGCTCGACGGCAACAAGCGGACGCTTCCCGCCGGAACCATGATGATCGCCGACGGCGAACGCGATATCGCAATTGCCGGAATAATGGGGGGCGAGAACTCAGAGGTGACTCGCGAGACAACCAGCGTGTTGATCGAAAGTGCGTATTTCGATCCCGTCCAGATTAGAAGAACCGCCAGAAAACTTCAGATACAAACGGATGCGTCGTACCGTTTTGAACGAGGTGTTGATCCATGCGCTCAGGCGCGAGCGGCGGCACGCGCGGCTGAACTGATGGTGCGGTTGGCCGGAGGAACGCTTGTTCCGGGGATGGTCTCTGCGCGTTCGGTAACCGTCAAGCCAACGCGCGTCACACTGCGCCGAGCCCGTGCCAATGCCTTGATCGGTGTAGATTTACCGGCCGCAAAGATGGTCTCGCTGCTCGAAGCCATCGGGTTCGAAATTCAGATCTCAGACGATGAAGAATCCTTCGATTGTACGATTCCCACTTTCCGTCCAGATATTGAGCGGGAAGTAGACATCATTGAGGAGGTCGCACGACTCTACGGGTTTGACAAAATTCCGGAACCGGTCCGTTCATCAGTGCCGGACCACGCTGTCGAGATACCTGCGCAGAGATTGTTGCGCGAAGACATTCGTGATCGCCTTGCCGCGCTCGGATTCCGGGAATTGTATACCAACAGTATGCTTCGTCTCGAAACGGCCGAGGCGTTTCAGGTTGATATACTTCCGGGTGGACGCCTTGGCGGCAACATCGTGAAAACCTTGAACCCGATTTCTCAGGAAATGGCCGCTCTGAGGCCGAGCCTGCTTCCGGGGACACTCGCGATTGCGGGTTACAACGCAAACCACGGACGGAAGTCGCTCCGTTATTTTGAAATAGGCAACGTTCAAATCCGTGCCCATTCCAACGAATCAATCATTGATGGCTACACGGAAAAAGAGCTCCTGCTGCTTGTTGTCTCGGGCGATGACGCGGCGTCGGGTCTGCATCAGGATGTTCGAAAGATGGATTATTTCGATCTCAAAGGAGTTGCCGAGACGTTACTTCGGGCCGTACATCTGGCCGAGGTTCGATTCGAATCGGGTACGTCGCAATTCCCGGTTGCGTCTTCCTATTCGATCATCACGTCAGTCGGTGAATATGTGGGTGTACTCGGCGAGTTATCAGCCTCGATCCGAAAACAGTACGATATTCCTGCCCCTCTTTTTTTCCTTGAGCTGGACTGGTCAACCATAAGTCGGCTTGCGGAGCCGTTTCTTCGAAAGCGCTACGAGGCTTTCAGTCGTTTCCCCGTGGTTGAACGAGACCTCGCCGTCACGGTCGGTGCGAATACGCCTGTCGGAAAACTGCTTCAGCAGATCCGCGAAAGCGGGAAACCACTCCTCAGCGGAGTTTCCGTGTTCGATCTTTATGAGGGCGATCAGATCGACAGCACCATGAAAAGTGTCGCTTTCTCGCTGAAATTCTCAGCAGACCGCACACTGGTTGACAAAGAAGTTGACCTCTGTTTTGACGGGATCGTGAAAGTTCTCAAATCAGAATCGGGCGCCGAGCTTCGACGGTAACTGCGGTTTACGTTTGCGCCTGCTGACATTGTACCGGTTGGAACTGTATATTCGAAACAATCCTTCCGAAAAGGTACTCCGAGTTGACGTTCGGAGGTTCGCCTCTATAATTACCTGAACGAGTATGACTGACAGTTCTCACCGGAACCGACGTACTCCCCCCTCCGCCCGGCAGGCGACCATGTTTGACCAAACAGAAACGTTCACATCGAGTCCTTCGGGCCGGACTCTCTTTTATGCGTCAATTAATATGAAAGGAACGCACTCACTCGCACGATTGCGCGACCGGGTCGATCTCACGGTCAGAGAACTCGCGCGGCTTCGAAATGAAAACAAAAAAATACGCCGTGATCTGGAAAAAGCTGCCAATCATCCATCGATGAGCGTGGAAGGCACCCCGGTCGTTTTTTCTGAATCCTCAACGGAATTGCGATCACGAATTGAGAGGTACATCAAGGCCATTGACGCGCATATGAATGAGCAGCAATTCGAAGAAAGTCAGGTCGCCGAAAAGCAGGAGGTGTGATTGATGATTCAACCGATTCGCATCACCATTCTCGATAAAGAGTACACGCTCCGCGTTGAGGAAGATGAGGCCGCTGCAACGCACGAAATGGCTGAATATCTTGACTCTCGCCTTCGCGCTTTCAAATCTGCCCACCCCGAACAATCGGATCTTACTGCGGCCGTAATCACCGGTCTCGCCATCACTGAAAAGCTGTTTCTGGAACGCGCAGAAAAATTTGATCCGGGTGAAAAAATCAACGGCGAGCTGGACGCGATGGAACGCAAGCTCTCCGACGCGCTGGTTTAAGCTCTCCGGGTGCGCTGGTTCAAGCCTCCGGGCTCGCTGGTTTAAGCTCTCCGGGCGCGCCGGTTCAAGCTCTCCGGACGTGTTCGTTCAAAAATCTGCAGATCTTGTCGCCTTTTTCGCTTGAAATGTGGGACATCGAGGCGTATATATGCATTCAAGCACAGTCCGCAACTGGCGCCAAAGTAAGAACCTAACGTTTTTGGCCCTGGGAACCGTTCTTCAGGTTTGGACGACAGGCCCCAATTCGGCAACGAATCCGGCTCGCTTTGCGGGTCAACCGGGGAAATCGGAAGGACATGAGTGGTACCCTGACTATGGTTTATAGAGGTTCTTCATAGCCGCCTTTGTTGGCCGTGCTTTTTTGTGTTTCAAGGATTTTGATCATGATTGGTGTTCTCGGAAAAGGAGTTATCCTCATCGCGCTGCTGGCTACTGTTGCGAGCGGCCTCTTTTATTTCCGTGATTCCGAAATCAGTCTGGTCCAGACCAGGATCAAACGATGGGGAAGAATGGCATGGATTACCATGTTTTTGTCGAGTGTAACGGCGTTCGGACTCCTGATCTATCTCAATGCAACGAATCAGTTTCAGTACGCCTACGTGTACAGCCATTCTTCGCTGGATCTGCCGTTTCATTATCTCATTTCCGCTTCCTGGGCCGGACAGGAAGGCTCGTTTCTACTGTGGATCGTGATGAACAGCCTGGTCGGGCTGCTCGTGATCCGATTTGCGGGTTCCTACGAAGCGCCGGTCCTGGCTGTGATGGCAATCTGTCAGGTTTTCCTGCTTTCCATGATTCTGGGGTTGGATGTTGGACTGTTTACTATCGGCATATCTCCGTTTCAGACTCTGGTCGAAAAATTCCCCTCGGCTCCGATGATCCAGGCTGGGGTAATCCCGACGGATGGCCAGGGACTGAATGATCTGCTGCAGAATTACTGGATGGTGATCCATCCTCCCGTGCTCTTTTCGGGATTTGCGGCGATGATCGTGCCGTTTGCCTTCGCGGTAACTGCTCTCTGGAAGAAACGATACACACAGTGGGTCCGCCCGGCACTTCCGTGGATGATTTTCGGGCTTCTCGCCCTGGGAGTCGGCATCATGATGGGCGGATACTGGGCGTATAAGACTTTATCGTTCGGTGGATACTGGGCCTGGGATCCCGTTGAGAACTCCTCTCTTGTGCCATGGATCGTCGGCATTGCCGGTCTGCACACGATGCTGATACAGAAGCGCAGCGGCCACAGCCAGAAAGCATCCCTTTTCCTGGCGATTCTGGCTTATATGCTGGTCATTTATTCTACTTTTCTGACGCGCAGCGGCATTCTCGGAGAAACGTCCGTACATGCATTCGTTGATCTTGGAATGTACAACCAGTTACTGGTCTGGATTTTGACGATGGCGGTTCTCGGGTTTGGCCTTTTTCTGGTCAGGTACAAAGAACTTCCTGTTCCCGAGCACGAACCCAACTTATTGTCGCGCGAATTCATGACATTCGCGGGAGCGATGATCCTGGCGGCAGTGGCGGCCGTCATACTGGTCGGAACGAGCGCACCCATTCTCGGTCTGATTTTCAGAGACCAGCCCTCGACAGTACCCATGATGTTCTATAACAAATGGACCCTTCCTCTGATGGTGGTCGCCCTGTTTCTCGCGGGGCTTGGTCAAGTTTTCTGGTGGAATAAAATGACGGTCGAGAACATCAATAAGGTCTTGTTGAAACCGATTTTCCTGGCGGTCGCGAGCACGATATTTATTCTGTTCGCGACACCATTCACAGAGCGGGCACAAACACTTTCCATGGCAGACGCTGCGGCCACGCCCCTGCTGCAAGCGGCCGACATGCTCGGAATTGGTGCTTTCTGGGATGAACATGGGTTTGGCCTGCTGCTCCTGATGTTGACATTCGTAGGTTTTTTTGCACTCTACGGGAATTCTCTGGTCATGTGGCGCATCGCGCGGGGTAATTTGCGAATGATCGGTGGTGCACTTTCACACGTAGGTTTTGCCATCATGATTCTCGGAATTGTTGCGTCAAGCGGTTTCAGTAAACCATTGGCCCGGTCCACCGATTCAAGAACCGGGCAAACCCGCGACAATTTTGTGCTTGAAAATGGGATTCCACGGACAGTCGGCGGATACACCGTCACCTATTCAGGCCATGCGATCGGAGCGGAAGGACGTCCTGCATACGCTCTCTCGTTCGTCGCGCCGGACGGATCGACATTCGACGCAAAACCAGTCGCCTACAAAAGCAATAAAGGTCAGTGGATCCAGAATCCGGACGTGATTGGATTCATCAGCAAAGACCTGTTCGTGGCAGTTACGCCGGCAGCGATTTTCGATGAGGGTTCAAACCGCAAACCGGGCGAGCTCAGTCTTCAGCAGGGCGAATCTCGCCTTCTTTCAGATGGCCGGTATTCCATTACTTTCAGGGAATACGATCTGGCGATAGACCCCACAGCGGATCCCGGCCACCGAGTCGATGCTAGCGAAGTCGATGCTAGCGAAGTCGTTGTAGGCGCGATTCTCGAAATCATCGACACCGATTCGGGTGAGTCTCGCGAAGTCACTCCTGTCTATCGCATACTCAAAAACCGCACCGTTCGCGCCGAGCCGGCTGAAATTGGAGATTGGGATCTCAGTTTCTCCTTCACTGGCATGAACGTCGATAGTGGATCAATCGAAATTTTTGTTACCGGTGCCGACATCACACCCCAGGACTGGGTCGTTGTCCAAGCGTACGAAAAACCACTCATCAGTTTTGTCTGGATCGGCTTCATCATTCTGTCGATCGGGTTTTGTATCTCAATTTATCGCCGTGCCACTGACCAGCGAACGGCAAATCTTCGCACGACGTCCTCGCCCTGATATCTCCGTAGAGCCTGATATCTCCGTAGAGACTGATATCTCCGTAGAGACTGACAGTCTCTGGCGGACGCAAATCTGACAGACAGTAAGGTTTTTACTTCAATTTCGCTCCGTAACGGCCGATACAGTCTCATATATTAATGACTGAATCGGGCAGAAACAGTGCTTGCCCACACCCGAGTTTTATGTCAACACTAAGAATTCTCCTTGTAGAAGACAACCTGGTAAACCAGCAGGTGGTTGTCCGAATGCTTCAAAAACTGGGTTACCAGCCCGACGTAGCCTCAAACGGCGAGGAAGCTGTTGCTCTGACAGGCAACGCTCCCTACGACGTGATTTTCATGGATCTTATGATGCCGAGAATGGATGGTTACGAGGCTGCAGGCATTATAAGAAACGCTGAATCCAACGGACACCGAGCATATATTATCGCTTTGACTGCCAATGCCATGGGCTCAGATCGCTCGCGCTGTCTGGATGCCGGCATGGACTACTTCATGACAAAGGCGTTCATGATGGAAACGCTCAAAGAAAAAATTTTAATGTCCCACTGCTCAGGATCCGATTCGTCGTCTTCGACCGTTGAAATTGATCAGGTCGTCGATCGAAGCGTTCTGCGTTCTCTGGCCCTGATGATGGACGAAGGCGACACAGCCTACATTCGAGAACTGCTGAGTGATTACCTGTTGGATGCGGAACGCCTTCGCGGGGAAATTTACCGGGCGGTGTCGGACAAAGACGCCGATGCGCTGCGTCGGGCCACACACACACTGAAATCAACCAGTGCCACATTCGGAGCCCGTCACCTGTCTCTGCTGTGCGCCGAATTCGAACAAAGCTCCATTAAGGCCGACATAGCTGGTGTAGAGCGTCGCCTTGGCGAATTCGACGAGATACTGGAGTCCTTCCACGCGGCACTGGTCGAAGTCGTGGAAACCAATACGTATTAGGGCGTGTCCGAGTCCGATGCGAGGGTACCAGGGCCTGTTAAGGCCGATGGAAGCTCCCTTGTCGGACAAAAAACAGTCATCGGCAGGACATCTTCCATCATCGTTGGCAGAACCTAAGGATTCTCGACCCAATCTGCGACAAATATGTTGGTCTCCCTCGACGGACTCCGATCTGCATTTCGATTGGATGCAAACACAAGTTTTGATCCATCGTACGAAAACATGGGAAAACCATCGAATGTACCCGAGTGGGTAATTCGTATCAGCCCGGTACCGTCAGATCCGATGAGGAACAGATCAAATTCGCGACCGCCACGATCCAACGAGTGGTGATTCGAGGTGAATAATATCCGATCATTGTCAGGGTGAAAATACGGAGCCCAGTTTGCCCCGGGAAGGTCGGTAACCTGCTGCACGTTTTTTCCGTCGATATCTGCAACAAATATATTCAGCTCCGATGGTTCAATCAGTCCCTGCGTGAGAAGATCTTTATACACCTCTGCTTCTTCCCCTTCAGGCCGGCTGGCCCGCCAGACAAGCCTCTGGGAGTCTTGAGAGAAAAAGGCACCGCCGTCGTATCCCAGGCCATCGGTGAGTTGCAGTAAATCTCCAGTCTCGATTTCATACCGCCACAATTCGAGATCCCCGCTGCGCGTTGACGTAAAAACAATGAATCGACCGTCGGGCGAGACCGTCGCCTCGGCGTCGTATCCCGGAGCGGCGATCAGAGGTCGAATATCAGATCCGTCCCGATTGCTGATGTAAATATCGTATCCGTCGTACACAGGCCATACATACCGGTCATCCGAAAACATGACAGGAGTGGGACACTCCGTTGCAGTCTCGTGTGTCGAGGCAAAAATAATCTCTTCATCACCCGGCATGAAAAATGGGCAGGTGGTGCGGCCCAGGCCAGTCGATACGAGTGTATAGTCAGAGACGTCCCCGGATGGAGTCGAGTCAGAACCATTCATTACAAAAATCTGGTCGCAGCCCTGCTGGTTGATCCGCTTCCAATCACTCTGGAAAATGAGGGATTCATTGTCAAAACTCCAGTACGCTTCTGCGTTATTACCCCCGAAAGTGAGTTGTTTGATGTTCCGGATATGATCCTCGCCTTCGAACCGAAATACATCAGTGGAGCGATCATATGGTGCATGCATCATCGGATTTATTTCAGACGAATCTGCTCCTGACTGAGGCGCGCATCCGATAACAAACAGGCCGCTCATAATCCATAAAAAAGCGATGAATGCGAATCCTCCTGCGGGGTGTATGGTATGCGAAAACATCGGCAAATTCAGTTGTCCTTTGTAGTTATCAAGCCATCCGATGAACCTGGTTAATGCGAACGCAAAAAGTACGGACGTTGTGGGCTTCGACGTAACAAACTTTGAAGAAGATGTTCTCATTGCGAGCAAATCAAGACCCGTAGTGGTTGATTTCTGGGCGCCGTGGTGCGGCCCTTGTCGTGTGCTGGGACCTGTTCTGGAGAAACTGGCTTTAGAGCAATCAGAGCGCTGGACGCTGGTAAAAGTAAACACGGAGCAGTTTCAGGACCTGTCGATACAATACGGCATCCGTGGAATTCCCGCAGTAAAACTCTTCGTGGATGCTCAGGTAACGGATGAATTTACGGGTGCCCTGCCCGAAGCCGCAGTGCGTCAGTGGCTGGATACAGCGATTCCCGGAGAAGGATCAAAATTACTGTCTTCTGCTGAGGCATTCCTGGAAAGCGGAGATCAGAACGCCGCAATGGTAATCCTTGAACAGATTGTCGCCGACGAACCGACAAATCCTTTGGCTGCAGGCTTGCTTGCCCTGTGTCTGGCGTTTTTGAATCCGCAACGTGCCGCGTCTCTCGCTCGTACGGCGGCAAGCTCAGAACCACGCTTCGCAGTGATTTCTGAGGCTATCCATACACTGGATGGCTATCGCAACCGGATTCAGAGCGAAAAACCCTTCGCTGATGAATCCGGCCGTGCTGATTTTATTCGCGCCCTTACCGCTTTGTCCGATAATCGGTTGGAGGAAGTCGTCATGGCCCTCCTGGAGGTCATCAAAACGAATCGATATTATGAAGACGATGCGTCCAGAAAGATCGGGGTAGCAGTTTTCACGCTGCTCGGAAACCGTCACCCCCTGACCAGATCGTATCGGCGAACGTTCGACATGTGGTTGACCTGAGGCCTGTCGTCTCTTCTCGAACCTGTTCAGACTGGTTTATCACCCCGCACCGTGATACTTACGATGGCCCCACCCGCGTCTGCGGTTGAACGTGTCGCGCAGCCGAGCACTCCCTCCAATATGGACAGCGGGATCTGTATTTCGCGCTCCTTCAAAACGGTTACATTTTCGAATCCTGCATCCTTCAGCTTCCTGAGATAGTCCTTCTCGTCCAGCGCACCCGCCACGCATCCTGCATACCTTTCTGCTGCTTGTCTGACTGCGTCCGGAATATGCCCACGGCATACGATGTCCGAGATACAAAAATGACCGCCGGGCGCTATAACGCGAGCCATTTCACGGAAAGCAGCTTCTTTGTCTGGAACGAGATTCAATACGCAGTTGCTCACAACGACATCGACAGAATCGTCCGGGATCGGAAGCGCTTCGATATCTCCGTCTATAAAAGTCACATTATTGAATCCCAGCTTTTTTGCGTTGCGCCGGGCCAGAGCAATCATTTTCGGCGTAAAATCGACGCCTGTTACAAATCCTTTTTCTCCTGCCAGATCGCGCGCAATGAAGGCATCAATTCCGGCTCCGGATCCAAGATCGAGCACACGATGACCTTCTTCAATCCCAGCCAGGTCGGTGGGTATTCCACACCCCAGACCAAGATCTGCATCCGGTACGTATCCGACTCTGATTTCGTAGGACTCGTCCATCATGGTGTAATTGGATTCATCATCCGAAAAGCTGCTGCCACTACCGCTGCTGCCATTACCGCTGCCGCCGAGACCGCCATTTTCAGCGGCACGTCGATACGTGTCTTTTACGATCTCCTTTGTTCTGCTTGAATCTGTGTCGAAAATGGTAGCCGATCCTTTGGAGCAGCGCTCAGACTGTGATCTTTTCATCAGCATTGTCCTATTTTTTGATCCACGTGTGTCCATTTGGAGCAATATATTTCGCCGTGCACCTGTATCTGACAGCGCCGCTTTGTTTATCGCCACCGCTCTGTTCAACGGCGCCGCTTCATGTAGCGCCACCGCTCTGTTCAACAGCACCGCTTCGTTTATCAGCACTGCTTTGTTCAAGAACAAGATGTGCGGGATTGAATACCCGAAAACCAGTTCGCGAGACCGGAGGCAGCCTTCTCGAACGCCTTCCAATCAACACAATAACAGATCCGCGGCCCTTCGATCGTTCCAATGATGAGTCCTGCCTCTTTCAACACTTTCAAATGTTGTGAGACCGTAGCCTGAGCCAATGGAAGTTCCTCTACGATGTCTCCGCAGATGCACTCGTTCCGCCTCGCAAGCAAGGCAAGTATGGCGAGCCGACCCGGATGTGACAGAGCTCTTGCTGTGTCAGCCAGGCAGAGCAGTTCATGATCGAATTTGTCGCTTCGCGGGAATGCCATGATATTTTGCGTCCGTTCGTGGACGGGATTCAACGCCTTGATTCGCATGTTTTCAGGAAGCTACAGGGCGCTTCCATTAGCGTATACAGGCACTGGTTGCAGGATAATAACATATATATCGTCGCTATACGATAAGATAATATACTCGTTCCCACTCCAGCGAAATATTTTCTTCCCTACGACTCGATCCTCTCTTCCTGATCCCGATACTGCAACTCGTATAAACGCCGGTATAAACCATCTTGGCGCAGCAGATGCTGGTGCGATCCCCGTTCGCGAACAATTCCCTTGTGCATTACCAAAATCTGGTTTGCGTGTTGAATTGTGGATAAACGATGCGCGATGACAACGGTTGTTCTACCCAGCATCAGGGTTTCGAGTGCCTTCTGAATGACCTCTTCCGTCTCGGTATCGACACTGGAGGTTGCCTCATCCAGGACGAGAATACAGGGATCGTAGACCAGCGCACGCGCAAACGACAGCAATTGTCTCTGGCCGTGAGAAAGGGACATACCCCGTTCATGAACCTCGTAATCGTATCCGCCTTTCAAATTGCTGATGAACGACTCTGCATCGATGGCCCTGACCGCTTTCTCAACCTGCTCGCGAGTAATATTGGGATTACCAAGTGTAATATTCTTTTCTACCGAACCTGAAAAGAGAAATACCTCCTGCAAGACAAGTCCAAACTGATCCCGAAGGTGTGCCAGTTCAATTGTCCGGATATCCTTGCCGTCTATCAGAATTGCACCCCGCTGAATATCATAGAACCGGAGCACAAGACTGATAATGGTCGTCTTACCAGCCCCGGTGGCGCCAACAATTGCAAGTGACTCACCGGGCCGGACAATAAAACTTACGTCCCTCAATATCCAGTCTGCTGCATCATCCTCTACCTCTATAGTTTCGTCGTAGCTGAACCATACATTCCGAAACTCGATATGGCCGGCGAATTCGGCAGTGCCCGGCACGGCCAGTGACGTATCTATGGCGGCATCCGTATCAAGCACGTCGAAAATCCGCTCGGCCCCGGCCATGGCGCTCTGGAGCGTGTTGAATTGATCTGACAGATTTCGGATCGGCTCAAAGAACTGCCGGACAAACTGAATAAAGGCGATCAAAATACCGAGAGTGAGGGTCCCTGCCATCGCCTGTAACCCACCGAACCACATTACCAGACCCAACGCTATTGAGGCAACTATATCGATAGCGGGCCAGAATAACGCGAAATAAAATATGGCCCGAATGTGTGCCGCTCGGTGAAGCTCATTGATTGCCGTAAAGCGTTTCATCTCTTCCTTTTCCCGTCCGAAAATCTGAACGATTCGCATTCCGGAAATATGCTCCTGAAGAAACGAGTTCAGCCTTCCCACCTGTTCTCTGGTTTCGCGATATTGGTCACGTACCCTCCGTTTGAACCAGAAAGTGGCATAAATCATCAGGGGCATCACGCCCAGCGTCACGCCCGCCAGTACCGGGCTTAACGTGAACATGAAATAAGAAATGAAAATCAGCCTGAACAGATCGCCGATGATCATCACGATTCCTGCAGACAATATCTGACTGAGGGATTCGACATCGCTTGTAACACGCGTAATCAACTTGCCTATTGGTGTCCGATCGAAAAAACGAAGTGACTGATTCTGAATATGCCTGTACACTTTCGTCCGGAGGTCGTAAATGGCACGTTGTCCAATCCACTGTGTCAGATACGTATTCACCAGAGAGAGCAGACCCTCAGCCATCAGAATGATGATGAGAAACACGATCATCCGTCGCAGACCGTCGATATCGCCATTCGCAATCTCGCGGTCTATGATCACCTGAACAATTTTGGGCCGGAGCGGCCCCAGAAATGCAGCAGTAATCACAGAGACGAATGCCAATGCAACCCATGCTTTGTAAGGCACGAGGTACGTAATAATCCTCTTCAAGAGGAGGGAATCGATCCCCTTATTTTCCTTCGGCTCGGAATTGTTCATCAATAATCTTCAATCCATGCTGCTGTGTCCATGCTGCTGTGTCGATGTGGTTCAAGCCATACTTTTCAATCGATGGATGCAAGTTCGTCTTCCAGCTGCTGCTTGCGGTATAACGAGGCATACAATCGACCTGACTTTACGAGAGTGAAATGTGCACCGTGCTCGACAATTTTCCCATGATCAAGGACAATAATCTGGTCTGCGTCCTGAACGGCAGAGATCCTGTGACTCACGATGACAATCGTTCGCTGCCCGAACTGGGCCCTCAGGTTCTCAAGAATCGTTCTCTCCGTGCTCACATCTACAGCCGAAAGCGCATCGTCAAGAATCAAAATGTCCGGCTCGCGAATTAGCGCTCGCGCGATCGATGTACGCTGCTTTTGCCCACCCGACAACGTAATGCCCCGTTCGCCCACGAATGTATTGAATCCGTCCTGGAAATCGCGCACGTTTTCGAGCAAGTCTGCATCGGCGGCTGCACGTTCAATTTCTTTCTGCCCGGCATGCATGCGTCCGAATGCAATGTTGTTCGAAACGGAGTCTGAAAACAGAAACACTTCCTGTGGAACGTAACCGATTGAATCACGCAGTACAGAAATGGGAATAGTTCGGATATCGTGCCCGTCAATACGAATGATACCAGACGAAGAATCCAGCAAGCGGGGTAAAAGTTCTACGAGCGTAGTTTTGCCAGCACCCGTCCTTCCGACAATAGCGAGGGAACTGCCTGCCGGTACGTCAAAACTCAGATCTGAAAGCACGGGCTCATCATCCGGCGAGAAACAAAAACTGACATTCTCAAACGTGATGCGGCCTTTTACCGAATCAATGGTATGATCTGTTCGGTCATCGTCTCGAATCTGTGGCTCGGCCTGCAGGATTTTCGTAAGACGCTCCATCGACGCGGCTGCCCTTTGAATCATGCTGATCACAAATCCCATGGCTGCGACAGGCCACGTCATAAGAGCAACGTAGATAATGTATTCGGCAATGTTACCTACCGTAATTTCGCCGGCAATGACAAGCAGGCCTCCGACCCAGACAATGATTACACTGGACATCCCTACCAGAATCACGAAAATCGGCCTCCAGGTAGCCTCAACAAGTGCCAGCTCCAGGCTCCGATCTCTGTACTTTCTACTCTCCTCTTCGAATGCTTCTGCCTCCATTTCTTCTCGCACATATGCTTTCAGAACCCTGATGCCCGCAAGAGCTTCCTGTACCCGGCTGGTGAGCTGTGAATACTGTCTCTGAAGGGCATCGCTGCGGGAATGAACCATTCGCGCTATGAAAAAAACCGCTAATCCGAGAAAGGGCATCGGAATGAGCGCGAACCATGACAGGCGCGGCGAGATAATGAACATTGCCGTCACTGCCGCTACAATGATGACAAGGGCGCGTGTCGTATACATGATCGCCGGCCCGATATATCTCCTGATATGTTCGATATCGCTGGTGGCATGTGTGATAAGATCACCGGTACTGCGTTCCAGATAGAAGTTGTGGGACAAGCGCTGCAGGTGTTCGTAAAGCTGATTCCTGAGGTCGAATTCGATGTGCCGGGATGCGACTACGATGGTTTGCCGCATCAGAAAAGAAAAAACGCCACTGCAGATCGCAAGACCTATGATCAATACACCAAACACAAGAAGCGACACGAAAAAATGGTCATACAGTTCATCTGCAACCGGCGTACGCTCGAATACACGGTAAAGAACAACAAAACGAGGAATACTGTCTACGATTTGACGGACAACCATCGGGACCAGAATCGCAAAGACAGAGGATGCAACAGCGGCAAGAAGTCCGGGGATGAACAGCCTTTTGTAGGTCCAGTAAAAATGATTCAGCTGAGCGAGAATTCGCATGCAGACGGACGATTAAATCATGACGTGATCAGATCGAAAATCAAAATACGTTTCTTTCCGGGCAGCAAAACGAATCTGTTCAGACTCAGATCCGGATAAACACAATATTGACGCACAAACGGTTGAATAAATGTTTTTGGTTTTTCTTTCAGAGGGTGTCTATGATAAAGAGGAATCAGTACATTATGAGGTTAAAGCCCAGCATTTTCGTGATACAATAAGCGTCCAATTGGTTTATGTCGTCGATGGAAGCCCTGCAGCGAGAAAACAAACAGCTACGGCGAGCCGTGGAGGAACTATCTGTATTGAATGAGCTTTCGGCGGCCATTGGAGCTTCCCGGGGGATGGAAGACATTGTCCAGACCATCATCCGACGCTCTATCAAAGCTGTCCGCGCCGAGCAGGGCGTTGTCACGCTTGTCGGAGAAGACGCTGCCGATCCAACCAAAACGCTCGTTCGAACGATGGCGAGTTCAAGCGACAAGGAAGCGTACAGTCCGGATCAGAATTTACTGGGGTGGATGCATTTGAACCGGAAACCCCTCGTCATCAACGATCCCGGGAATGACAAACGTTTTCAAGGGGTGGCGTGGCCGGAAAAAATAAGTTCCATTGTGTCAGCCCCAATGCTTGTTCGGTCGAGGCTTACGGGCATCCTTACGTTATACAACAAAAAACACGGCGAAGGATTCTCGTTAGAGGATCAACGACTTCTCTCCATTCTGGCTGGACAGTCGGGACAGGTCGTGGAGAATGCTCGACTCATTGAAGAAGAGAAAAAGTTGGTTACCATGCAACAGGAGTTGATTTTCGCCAATGAAATTCAGACAAACCTGCTTCCTGCCGCAGCTCCGCCGGTCAACCATTATGACCTTGCCGGCATCAGTATTCCCGCACAAGACGTCGGTGGAGATTATTACGATTATATCCCTATTGATGATGGTCGGATCGCAATCACGGTCGGTGATGTGTCCGGAAAAGGTCTTCCGGCCGCTCTCATGATGTCGAACGTGCAGGCGACTCTGCGTGGTCAGGCACGCTTCTGTGTTTCGGTCCATGAAACGATCGAGCGTTCGAATCAACTTCTGACACAAAGTTTGCGGAAGGGCACATTTGTAACCTTGTTTTACGGCGTGCTCGATCCATCCGACCATTCGTTTCGATATGCGAATGCAGGTCACAATCGGCCATACATTTTACGTGCCGATGGGACCCTCGAGACATTAACCATGGGCGGATTGGTCCTCGGTTTTGTAGGCACGCAAAAGTATCGCGAAGAAATCACGACGATTGGCTTCGGCGAATTTCTGTTTGTGTTTTCGGACGGTGTTACGGAAGCCATGAACGCTGCTCACGATCAGTACGAAGAGGTTCGCCTCGAAGCGCTGCTGAAAACCCTGGCTCATGCATCCGCTGAAGAGATAATCGCTGCCGTCGGAGAGGCAATCCGGAAACACGCGGCTGGTCATCCGCAGAATGACGATATCACGATGTTGTGCCTGAAGAGAATTAAACTATAACAGCTTCTCCACACGATCTTTTAACACGGATATGTGGTTTACTTCTTATTCTGAACAGAGTACGGCGAAAGATTTTCAAGCCGGGTAGCGACAAAGATTTTAAACGAACCATTTACGGACTAAAACGATGCCGTTCAAAACGAGAGAAGAGTATAACGCTGTAGTTTTTCAGATCACCGGAAAATTCCTCGGTAGCATCGAGGGGGCTGCATTCAAAGATCGCCTCGAAGAGTTGAAGGCTGAAGGGAAAACCAACGTAATTGTGGATCTCTCAAAAGCCGATTTCATGGACTCGTCCGGTATCGGGACGCTGATCGGGGCTCTCACGACGATGCGCACTGCCGGCGGCGATCTCAAGCTGGCCTGCATGAAAGATCGAATTAAGAATCTTTTTGTCCTCACGCGTCTTCTGGGGCCGATTTTCACGGACTACGATACGGTCGAAGAGGCAGTGGCTGCGCTCGCCAAGTCGTAGCTGATAAATATATTATTTTTAAAAAAGGTCCGAATTTCGTTTCGAGCCTTTTTTATTTCAGCCACTCGGACTTCTCCCGGTGCAATTTATTGAATTGATAAACCGTTGAGATCTTACGACCCATTCGGTATAATGTAAAATACACCGGATCCCCATCACTGGAATCTCACTCGATTTATTATGATCGGCCGCACAGTAGGACAATACCAGATCCAGGAGCAGCTTGGATCGGGCGGCATGGGCATTGTCTACAAGGCTCACGACACGAAGCTGGACCGGACGGTCGCACTCAAGTTTTTGCCGCCACATCTGAGCAGCGACGAAACGTCTAAAAAACGTTTTATCCGAGAGGCACGGGCCGCGTCAGCGCTCGATCACGCAAACATCTGCACGATTCACGACATCGACGAGGATGAAGAGGGAAAACTCTTCATCGTCATGTCTTATTACGATGGCCAGACGCTGAAATATCTTCTGGATGATGGCCCTCTTTCTGTTAACGATGCAGTACTGATTGGTTCTCAGATTGCTTCTGGACTGGCCCGAGCCCATGAGGCAGGCATTGTTCACCGCGACGTGAAGCCGGCCAATATTATGGTCACAGCGCGCGGAGAAGTTAAAATTCTCGATTTCGGGATCGCCAAACTCAGCGAGATGATTGATCTGACAAAAACGGGCTCTACGGTTGGTACGGCGGCATACATGAGCCCGGAGCAGGCGAAAGGGGAACCGGTCAACTTCCGATCCGACATCTGGTCTGTCGGCGTATTGATGTATGAGATGATCACCGGGCGGCAACCTTTCGACGGTACGTATGAAGCGGCGCTTATCTATGGCATTGTAAATGCTGCGCACGAGCCCATCGAAGCGGAGCTTCCCGATGGCCTTGACGGAATAATTGATCGGTGCCTTTCGAAAGATGCTGACGACCGTTTCCAGAGCGCGATTGAACTGGCGCAGGCTCTTGGAATGTATACTCAGTCTTCGTCTTCAGGCGTCCTGGCCGCGGTATCCGGCGGATCCGGCGGATCCAAAGTACAAGCGAAAGTACAAGCGGTCGTGCCTCCTGAAGACGCCGCCACTGAAAGCTCGTTCAAAAACGGTTCACATAAACGCGGCACTCGCTCACCCGCTGCTGTCCTGATGGCCTTCGGTATCATTGCCTCCGCAGTGCTGGGGCTCGTTTACGCGGCTATGATAGGACTTGGTCTCCCTGACTGGGTTTTCCCTCTTGGAGCTACGCTGATTGTCATTGGTTTTCCCATCACGTTTCTCGCAGCAAGAAACGAGAAAAACGCTACCGATTCGTGGTTAACGCTTCAAAAAGCAATCTGGGGTGGAGTTTTTTCAATGTCAGGCCTCGTCGTGGTATCTGCGGCCTATATGATCATGCGGATCGCCGGAATCGGGCCGGCGGCGTCTCTACAGTCTTCCGGAGCGCTCGTTGAGAATGCGAAACTGATTATTGCCGATTTTGAGAATAAAACTGGCGACGAACGACTTGCGGAAGCCGTTACGGAGGCGCTTAGAATAGATCTGTCGCAGTCCAACGTCATTCAACTGATGGACAAATCTGATCTTGTTTCGGTGCTGCGCAGAATGAACCGCCCTGCGGACTCTGAAATCAACATTGATACAGCGATGGAAATCGCTGCACGGGAAGGGGCTGAAGCCGTCATAGCGGGAGAAATCAGCTCACTCGGTGCTGGATTTATCCTCTCCGCCCGACTCATTGCCGCGCACAACGGCGAAGAGTTGGTGGCTCTGCGTGAAAATGCTGCCGACGATTCGAAAATTATTGCTGCAGTAGACCATTTGTCCGACCGCTTACGGGAAAAAATAGGCGAGTCGATCAAGGAAATTCGCTCGAATGAAGACCTGGATCAGGTTACTACGTCGTCACTCGACGCGTTGAGATTATTTTCCAAGGGACTCTCCAATCAGGCGACCGGCGATATCGAAGAAGCGATTGAGCTTCTTGAACAGGCGGTCGAAATCGACCCTTCGTTTGCCATGGCCTATCGCAAACTCGGGGTCCTGTATGGAAACGCACAGCGCCCTGCGCTCAGCGTGGAAGCGGCGACAAGGGCTTTTGAGTTGAGGGATAATCTTCCGGATCGGGAAAAGGGACTGACTACAGCTTATTATTACTCATATGTCGACCTGCAGGTCGATCGAGTCTTTGAGGAATATGAAAAGGTTCTCGCAAAATATCCCGATGAGGGCGTGGCCCTAAACAACGTCGCTATTGGTTATAATTATTTTGGTAATCATGACTTGGCAGAAAAACGATTGCGGCGTGCCCTGGAGATTGGCAACAACATCGTTTATTTCAACAACCAGCTTCTTACGCTTGCCGCCCTCGGGAAATGGGAAGCCGCTGACAGTCTGATCGATCGACTGAAAACTGAACATCCGGACCATCCGTTTACGCAGCCTCTCGAAGCGACGTCCATGCTCGACCGTGGCAGTTATTCACAGGCCGACTCGATTTTCGACCACATGACCCCAGCCGCGGACCCGGGATGGGAAGCGTTTAATCTGGGTCTTGCCGCGCAGAATGACGTCATGCATGGCCGCCTGCGTGACGCAGGTGAACGCCAATCTCAGGCTGAAAATATGCTGATCGGGATCGAGGATACGCTGGCTGTTTTTAGAAATCTACTCTCCGGAGTGGTTATAGAGCTGGACGCACTCGAAGACGCCAATGCTGCACGGCAGTCGCTCTCTGAGATCCTCTCACGATATCCACTCTCATCACTCGCTGTGTTGGATCGTCCGTACAATTCCGTGATCGGCCTCTATTCCAGGCTGGGAGATACAGAAACCGCACGTAATCTTCTGAATGAGTATCACCGATCGGTCCCTGAAGGGCAGAGAAAGGCAAGCATGTTCCAGCTTACAGCGTTCTTCGGCGAGGCAGAACTCGTAGCGGCTGAAGGAAATTATGATTCTGCTGCTGATCTTTATGCAGGAATTAAAGACATGGGTTGTATTTACTGCTCTGTATATCGCTCGGCCGAGATGCACGAACGAGCTGGCAGAAGCGACGAAGCGCTCTCCCTCTACACGACGGCAAGCGAAATGGCCCTGGGAACCGATTTTATAACATCGGCACCCCTCAAGCCTCTCGCTTACCTCCGTCTGGGTGAAATTTATTCGGAGCACGGGGAACTCAATGCCGCTATTGAAGCCTACATAAATTTTGTCGACCTTTGGAGCGGTGCGGATGACAGTCTGCAGGATCAGGTCCGATACGCTCGAAACCGAGTTGACCAGCTCCTGAAACAGGCCGCACGTGAACCGCAATAAATTAGAACTATATAGGCCAGACTCACTGAAACCCGGCAGAACCCCGCCCCGATGCCATGTTCATGCGCTTTGTACATATCCCCGTTCGCCCTGAAGCCGTAGAAGCCTATACGAGTTTCTATGATTTTCGCGTTGCCCCCACACTCAGGAAGGTGGACGGTTGTTTGTTCGCCCGCCTGATCCAGGATTCTTCGTCTGCATCAGGTCTATTGTCGTTCACCGTATGGAATTCACCCGAAGCGGCGCACGCGTACGAGCAGAGTGGTCTGTTTGATAAACTGTTTTCTGAAGGGGCACCTTTTTCAGAAGACACGACAGAATGGAAAATCCAATTGACCAATGAAATGAAATTGGAATACCTGCCTGTTCCTGATGAACCCGACGTGAAGGAAATGCCCGTTGTGGCCGGCATGACAACGGGTGATCCGGCAGAACAGATCGGGGACTACACGTATGTGCGCATTTTCTCTTTTCGAATCAAACCCGACAAACTGAAAGAAGCTGAACACTTCTACGATGAAGTAGCCACGCCCACGCTCATGAAGGTTGACGGCTGCCGGGGGGCATATATGATCGCCTCGCACGCTGACGAAGAGATGATGTCTGTTACCGTCTGGGAGAGCAAGCGACACGCAGATGCGTACGAAAAGAGTGGGCTTTTTGACGAACTCACCAAACAGGCTCGGCCATTCTTCTCGTCCCTTTCCCAGTGGAAAATGTCGCTGGACCCCGACCAGCAATCTGAAGTATTGACCAGTGAAGATGGGTCGGTAAAAGGGTACCGGATTATCACCGGACAGAAAACCTGATTCTCCGGATTTAAAACCTGATTCTCCGGATTTTTAAATCGGGTGAGCGCCCGGCCGATAACGGTATTGTTCTTAATTCCCTTATCGCTCGACCCCTTAGAAAGATGGATAGCCTCACCCTTAAGATCCACTCATTCATGAACCACGCCGGTTTTACGACCCTCCCCACCGACAATTCCGGGTCACAAAATGCTCTGGAAATGGTCAAGTATTTTGAAGAAGAATACGACCTCCAGATGATGTCCTTTCTCGAAAAAGAATGGGTTGAAGAGCAGATGGACAGGGATCTCTCGTACGGTGAATTCAGCGACCTGAGAGACCAGGTCCCTGCCAGTCGCCTTTCCGGATTCGATGCCATCGTAGCGGCCGTTTGCGAGCAGGAGTAACACGGCCCGATTTGGGGCGTCGCTTTCTTTCGGTGCGCCCCGCCACGGGCATCAGTCAGGCGTGGCGGACTCTGTTTTCACCTTCTGTTTCGCCTTTTGTTTCGGCGCATCGATGAGGTTCAGTTGCCAGAGATCGCGATGTGTCCAGTTGTGAATGGGCTCAATCGCGACCAGCCCGGTTTTCCCGATCGCTTTCTCAAGATAATCAAGTTCGGTAAATTTGAGGTGGGTCCTTGGATCCGGTTTTACTTTAAATCCGGCTTCGCGCATCATCAGCACTCCTTTTGCTCGAATCGATAATTCCACCCGTATCCGTATCAGGCACAACATATCGACGACGACATTTCCTTCGAAACGCTCCTTCAAATCGTGAAGGTATGCACCGACACGCGTTTTACGGACATCTCCCGACAAAATGGATTTCAGGAGTTCCTGGTCCGTATCGAATCCTGAACCAAGCCAGCTCCGTGTCCGTTTTTCACTCTCTTTAAAAAGCGTCACGATCAGTAAGGGAAAGATCACAACGAGTACCACGGTCCCCGGAATGGGCTGACGCAAAAAGAAAACGTTGAATGCGGCGTGCAGGAGTATGGCCACAGCCAGAGCCGGCAAAAACGTTTTGAAAGACGGAGTGTCCCGATCGCCCAGAGACTTGGCAATCAAAGCGAAAACCGTCATGGTCCCTCCATGCATTACCGCCGTTCCGAGCCCCCGAATGACCCAGACTTTCAGGGTGGCATCCGTAAGTGCATTCAGGAAATAAATGTTTTCAACCACGGCAAAACCGGCTCCGACCGCGAACCCTGTAATGGCAGCGTCTACCGCAAATCCGACGCGATTTCTCAGAATGGCATAAACAACAAACGTGGCCTTCAATGACTCTTCCACGACCGGCGCCACGGCCCTGGTCAACATCGTGTACGAAATTCCGGTCCAGTCTACGATGCTCGTATTTACGAAATAGCCGCCCGCCGCCGCCAGTGCGCCCGTGAAAAGAGCCGCTGCCACGAATTTCGGATTGACCAGTTTGTAGCTGTCGATCAGAATGAGCGCCGCCAGAAATAATACGACGGGCAAGAGGCTTACCAGGACCTGAATAATGGCCATTGTGTCACACGCCTACCGGGATCGAATTTATAAGATCTTGAGTGACACCATGAACTCCTCGCGCCTGGATCCGTCGCGTTTTCGCGCAACGGCACCGCCAATGGAAATCATGGACCGAAGATAAGAAAAGAGCATGATCTGCATGTCGAGTTGCGCTCCGCCGTTGATCGATCTCTCCTGAAGAAAAACGTCATCCACCATTTCGTCTCTGTGCAAATTGGTTATGATCGCTGTAGAAAATACCGACAGACGTATCCATTTAAGAAACAGGAATGACCCACCGATGTGTCTCAGCCTCAGCGGAGGCAAAATCAACTCGGCCTGAACCTTGGCAAAGTTATTTCCTCCAACCTCGTCTATTTCCAGACCCGGGAACGCTATGGCTCTCTGGTACTGTTTCGCCTCCTGGTCGTCCACGTAATTGTTCCGAAATCCTCCAAAGAAGTAGTTCGCAAACGGGTTGTCAGCCTCACCGGCAGACGCGCCGGCATATCCCCGTAACCAGAGCGAGATATGAGAGGCAGGCAAAAGATAGCCGAGACCGATTTCGCCTGAGACGCGCGGGAAAAACTCGTTGTTCACAAAGTTCGACTGCCCGGTAAGAGATGCCTGGAATCCTGACTCCGTATCCACGGCGCCCAGTGAGGATCGGACATTTTTGTACGCCAGCGTTGCGTGTCCGCTTGCCATTTCAGTGAACGGCGCAAGCACATTCTGGAAGTCGGGAAGCCGCTCGATGTCAAAATAGCCGGCAAGTCCAAGGTCCAGACTGAGGTTTTTCCTGGGTCCGTCATAAGAGAGTGAATAATTGTATCCCACCTCAACAGCCCCTCCGCGCGCGCTTCGGATGGTAGGCCCGAAAAGATCGTAGAAAAACGATCTGTTATAGGAAGCCGAAAGGGACCAGTCCAGATACGAATAGTCCAGACTGCCGTGGAATCGTTCATCCGAGGGCAATTTGTTCGTAGGAGTGACGGAGGCTGCGATCTCGATTCTATGCATACCCAGTGGATCCGACAGATTGACCCGCAGCCCTACAGAAGCGTAATCCTTGTATCCCCGGAGAATCGGATACATTGATTCGATCCGAATCTGACTGAAACTCTTATACGGTACGTCCCGGTATCCGACTTCATCGAGGTCGATGCGACTGGGCGGCGGGGCCATCCAATCCAGCACAACGGGATGTTCTTCGATCACTCTTTGCCCCAGAAAATCGACCGCTTTTACCTGGACGACATCGTCCGGTATCATGACGGGCTGGAATCCGTCTGACGTAAACCGGAAGGCAATCAGAGAATCTCCGTCCAGCGGAATTGGCCTGAAATACCCTGTTTCGCCGTTGGTAACAGCGTACAACGTACTGTCGGCGAAATTGTATTTGAGAATATTGGATACGCCGGAAAAATAAGATGAACCGTACAGCGCCGAGCCGTCGGGCGAAAACACAAAACCCTCGGGATTCGACGTATCAAAAGCAAAAAGTGTCTCGTAGTCTTCCTTTCCCTGCAGGAGATCCGAAATGCGTGCGCGAACCAGGCTCTGGTCGCCGTTGATTTCGGCCACGGCGCCCGTCAGCCAGACGCCGTCAGGCGAAATGTCGATGTCGTAAATGTCTCGGCCGTACGGAAAATCGTCGACGTGGTCCCAATCGTCGTACGGCGCGGGAATACGGACCAGCGTAGAAAATCCCAGAGAATGGCGTACGCCCCATAAAGAACCATCGGACCTGTTGAAGGCCAGGTCGCCGATTCTTCCTCCATCGATCAATGTTTTCTGATCGCCCGTCTCAAGATCCACGACTGCAAGGTCCCGCCAGCGGTTATTGTTGTTGGAGTAAAAAACACGTCTGTTTTCTGCGTCAAAGGCCACCGAGCTTACGGTAAGCAATGTCGGGCCGGTTATGCCTCGCTTTTTGCTCTCTTTGCCGGTCGTCAGATTTATGCCCGTGATGTAGGAGAGTTTTCCCGGAAATCGGACGGCCGCCAGAAGCTCGTTCGTGGTCGTATCAACAAATGCCTTGGACATCGACCCGAGTGGCCGGGATGCGATATTGCGGTACTCCGTGACGGGGTATACCCGAATACTGTCTCTGTTCGCCAACTGAAATACTTTTTCGAATTGTATCCAGTTTGCCCATGCGTCACTCATCGAAAGATCAAACACATACTTGAACTGACTCATAAAACTGGCTTTGCTTCCTTCCGGTCGGTTCATCCAGTCGACCACCTTCTCCGGACTGTATTGCAGAGCCAGATAACTCATGAATCGTGTTCCGTACAGATACGAGTTTACACCAACTTGGAAATCGGCTGTGCCTTCGGTTTCCAGGCCTATTTTATCGTAAAACTGTCGACCTTCAAGCACGCGCGTCCTGAAAACCATTTCGTCATACCCACCCAGAGAGCGCCCGATCTGACCGGACATCCAGGTCTCCATAAACACCGCGATTCCTTCCTGATACCAGCGCGGTGCGTATCGCCGTGGAGCCGTGAGGTAGCTGTAGAAAACGGACAGCGGGTCGTGCTTACTGACCGCAACCTTCCCCGAGAAAATACTCCGGAAAAATTTATCCCGACTCGTTGCATGGTCATTCGTGACCACATGTACCAGCTCGTGGTGCAGCGTAGAATTTATGCGCTCGTTGGCGGGTGCCATCTCGAAGGCATAATTGAGCGGCGCCATTCCAAGATTGATAAAATTCCTGGGTAAAACGTCGGCGCCCGCGTTCCCGTAGTCCTGAGCGTCGTGAATGAACATGGTCACGCGCTCGTCAGGGGTATACCCGTAAAACTTCTCATACACATCGAGAGAATTATGAAAACTCCTCGCCACGTGTTTGACCAGGAAATCCGAAGCCAGGTCGTAATAAATCAACCGGAGGTTGTCTGTTTCGAATGACCGGTATTGCCCGGAGACAACGCCAGGCATCACGATTGCAGAGAGTACACATAGACCCACCACTACAAAAGTATTCTTCATAACACGCCTCACGTTTTCACACAAATTGAAAATGACGAAGGCGACCCGCCCTTTCGAGCCGATCGCCTCCCTCTACCTTTGCCTCCACATCGGAAGATCTCCCATGATCTTCGCGAAGTTCTTCGCCATTAATTTTCTGCACGTCCAAGGTCTGCGCGTCCTAATTCTCCTCGCTCAAGTCCAGCCTCACGAGCCATGGCACCGGCGCGATCCCAGGTCATCCTTTCAAAACTACCTGCACGCTCAAGAGATCGTGCCGCATCTGAGCGGTAGAATCCATCGATCGCTCTTCCGAGGTCATCGACACGGGCCAGTCTGGCAAGGTCCGTACGCATCTGATCGCTTTTGAACAATCCTGCAGTTTTTTCCATGTCGGCACGGTTGAAATCAGCCGTTGCACGTTCCATATCCGACACCGCACGATTCAAAGCAGCACGGTCAAATCCAGCTTTTTCAAGGTCGGCACGTTCGAGACCCGCCCGTTCGAGTGCTTTCTGCAAGTCGGCTCGTTCGAAGTCGATCCGATCGAATCCCGCCCGTTCGAGGCTTTCACGATCCAGGCCCGCCTTTTGCATTTCTGCGCGATCGAGTCCTGCACGTTCTAAAGCACGTTCGAAGGCTGCTCTTTCCATTTCTCTTGCGAGACGATCAAATCCTTCACCCGAGCGATCGAAAGCGGCACGGTCAAATTCGGCTCGTTCCAGTGCGCGAGCAAAATCTTCCGATACACCCTGACGCTCCATTTCAATCGCCGCGCGGAAGAAATCTCCATTCTGAGTCGCCCGGTCCAGTGTTTCTCGTCCAAGTTCGTTCGAAATACGATCAAGAGCCGTTAATGCCAGACTACCGCTGGTGATAATGGCGACGAAGTCGTCGTTCTGCATCAACTGCTGAAACGAAGCGTCGTCCAGCTGGACGTCTGCATCCGAAATTTGTTCGGTCCGGCTTCTGTCAGATTTTTCAACACCAGCGATCTTTTTGTCCTTGTCCGGATCCGCCATGGTGCCTGATATGCTGCTGTCACCCGCCGGGTAGTCTATAAAAACTACGAACACGACAAGAAGCATTCCCACTAAGAGTGCTGCTGCGGCGATTGCTTTGTTGCGTGTCATGATTTCCACCTCCTGATTGATTAGCTCTTGCGTTTATCTGTCTTTTGCATCTGAGTGTTATTGCCGTTCTGTCGATCGATTCGTAATTGTCGATTCATGCGAACGCATTTGAACTCTTTTGCCTCTACATACAAACTGTTGTTGTGTTGGTTATTCCAGGTTTCAAAATAAAATAATTCGTCACCTGGAGCCTCTGATGGTGCTATTTTGACGCAATCACGGGAATACGATGTTTCGTTTCTGTCATTCCGGGTGCAGAAATCCAAACGTCCACTATTGGGACATCCGAATCCTGTACTCCATCAACGATGACAAGTGTTGTAATATCTATGGACGAGCTTTCTGTGACGTATTCAATCGATGCCGCAGAGCGAGTCATTGACCGGAGCGTACTCTCTCCCATCACGCTTTCAACACCGGTCGCGTACATGATTTCCGGGGCATATTTCACCGTCGCTGTTGCGCTCTGCTCGCCCGTCCACCTGATTTCTACTCGAATCAGCCCATTCCGTGATGTGACGAATATCGTCCCGAGGCGAGCGTCATCCGAAATATCATTCTCATAAATAATGGGGGATCCCGCAGGAGCCATGGTGCCGACAAGACCCGGGTCAATCGACGCTCCATCTGGAAGAAGCGCCACATTCCACACAATAAAAGAGACCAGAATCCCTACCGAGAATGCATACGCAAGGGATATGGGCTTGGGTTGAAAAATCAAAGACTGAACAGACTGCCACAACGAGACGCGAGATTCCGTCGTAGAAGTTCGCCAGGCAGCTTCCGGCAGTGAGTTCAAAATGGAAGCCCGGAGCGTCTGCGGAGGCGTTTTTTCCGCGAGCGAGTCAAAAGCAACCTGGACGGCCGATAACTCATCGAAAATCTGGCGGATTGACGAATCTGACGCCAACAGCCGTTGCAGTCGATCGCTCTCTTCACTGCTGTTCAGCCCGTCAATTTCATACTGAAGCAGGTCCTGGTATTTTTCCTTCATATCTCTGCTCTCAATCCTTTCGTCAACAGAATTTGTCCCAGTCTTTGACGAGCACTGAATAATCGAGCTTTTATTTTCGATTCGGTCAGATCCATGATGTAGGCGATTTCCCGGTAGGAAAACTCCTGGTAATGGCGCAGAATGAGAATCGCCCTGTTCTCCGGTGTCAGCGACATGAGCGCCCGGCCAATCTGTTCTTCCAGGTCCGAATCAAGCAATAACGTCTCGGCGGTGCCGGCTTCGACTGGTGTTACTTCGGACAGGTCGACCGACGGCCGGATACGCTTCCTGACGTTGATCGACTCATTAAGGGCGATCCTGTACAACCAGCTGAAAAAGCGATACTTCGGATTATATGTTGCCAGATTCTCGTACACTTTCAAAAATACCGTCTGTGTTACATCTTCCGCATCGGCCTCATTGCCAAGTACGCGATATGCCGCATTGTATACAACCTTCTCATACCGGTCCAACAGGTCACCAAACGCTCGCTGATCACCGTGAAGTATTCGCTTAATTAAAGTCTGGTCACTTGCGTCAATCATTCAGTCCTTCTGGAGGAATTACAAGTGGCATGACGAAAAGTTGGTAAGATTATTCAATATCGAATATCTGATCGAATCCCGCATATTCAAATACGAGCTTCACATGAGGGTTCATGCCTTTCAGCTTCAATGCGTCTCCAACCTCCGACAAGCGTTGTTGCGTGTACAAAAGAATACTCAGGCCCGCACTGGAGATATAATCAAGTTCATTGAAAAGCACGGTATGGGATGTTTTTATCTCTTCGAATATTTTTGATGCTTTTTCCTGCTGAGAGGCATCAAAATGCCCGGCCAGACTGATTTCCGATTCGCTGATTCGATCGATCTCGAACATGTGCCCTAAAGATATTTTGTAAGTAGAATGTGTGTCGTCCGGTCTTTGTACTCGTATTTCACCTCATCCATAATACACTTGACAAGGTGGATGCCTAAGCCGCCGGGACGCCTTTTTTCGAGTGGAGCAGAGATGTCAATCGATTCAAGATCGGTCAAATCGAACGGTTCAGAGTCATAATCGACAAGGCGAATATGAAGCTGATTTGGAGTACGTTCGATACCGACGAGGATTTCTTTCTCGCCACTCGCTCCGTACTTGATCATGTTCGTGAACAATTCCTCGACCGCCATATTGACGGAAAAGGATAAACGATCATCGAGAGACATCGCTTCACTCGCATCTTTCAAAAAAGCGAAGATTTCTGCGAGGCTCTCTAACCGTCTTTCGAACAATCTTTCCATAGTTATTGTTGGTCGGAAAGTAGAAATGCGCTCTCAAAGCTTTACTAACTGCTTATGAGTAACATAATCTGCAAAAAATGTAGCGCGTGCAGGGCGGATATACAAGAATTGACGTAGGGGATTCTCCCACACCATTTCGGGAAAAAAGCCTTCGAACAAAAACGGGGATTCCATTTACGTTACATTCGGGGTCTGTGCTGCCGCGCCGGGAATTATGGAATTTTTACTCTCCCCCTCACTTATGAGAACATTAATACTCTTTTGCGATCGCATGCAGACAAGTATACTTGAGGACGTACTCGAAGATCAATCATACGTGGTCAAGAAACATACACGCGCGGAGGAAGCGCTGAAGGAGCACAAAAATAATCCGTTCGAATTGGTGCTTCTTTGCGACACCAACGAGGAGTCCATCTCGTTCGTAGATCGGATTCACGACGGGCAGAACAGAGATCAGTGCATAATTATTTCACTTCTGGAAAATGGCAATACGTCTTGTCTCCGCCCTCCCGTATTTCAGAAGATCGACGACTGTTTTGAAATAGAATCGTCCCCGGAAATTATTCGATCGCGTCTCAAGTTCATCAAAGAGCGAGCCAATATCCGATCTGAATTCATGGAAACGAATGTTATCCATACCAACGAACTCGAGCGGATCAACGAAGAACTGACCTCAACCATCGACGAATACCGATCAGTACAGTCTGCGCTTGGCGAGAGTGAGGCTAAAGTAAGAGCGATACTTGATACCACCGTCGACGGAATCATTACGATTGACATACGTGGTCGCATTGAGACCTTTAATCGAGCAGCAGAACGGATTTTCGGTTATGAAACCGACGAAGCGCTCGGAGAAGATGTCTCCATGTTAATGCCGGATAGTAATATCAAGCCCCACAATCATTATATCGATTCCTATCTCGCAACGGGTATTGCCAAAATAATTGGGATCGGCCGCGAGGTTGTTGGACGCCGAAAGGATGGTTCTGAGTTTCCGATGGAGCTTTCTGTCAGCGAGTTGCAAATATCCGGACGACGTCTTTTTACTGGAATCGTCCGTGATATCACAGAGCGTCGCAACCTCGAACAGGCATTGCTGCGAGTCAGCGAACTGGAGAGACAACGTATCGGACAGGACCTGCATGATGGTCTGGGGCAAGCAATTACAGGTATCGGTCTCATTTCTCAAAGTCTGGCCAATAAATTGCGTCCGGAAAACCCGAAATGCGCAGATGAGATAGACGAATTAACAAGAATGGTAAAAGAAGCCGATCAACTCGCGAGAGACATTGCCCGCAACCTGGTTCCCGTTGAGGTAGAAAGTAACGGCCTCGCTTTTGCTTTAAAGAGACTGGCGGCCAATTCTGAGAGGCTCTTCGACATCGAGTGTTCGTTCGATGACCCGGTCGACACACTGGTTAAGAATAACAGCATTGCCACACATCTGTACCGAATTGCCCAAGAGGCGGTAAGTAACGCGGTCAAACACGGAAAGGCGACCGAGATCGAAATCCGGATCGAATCGAATACGGATGACATGATACTCACGGTCTCCGACAACGGGACAGGCATTGATGAAGAAAGGCCCCTGAAATCATCCGGCATGGGACTCGGAATCATGCAATACCGGTCGCGTATGATACGAGGGTATTTTTCACTCTCGCAGAATCAGAGCGGCGGCGTGGATGTGTGCTGCCGCGTACCAAAAGAATTTTTTTAAAGTTCAATATCTGTCTTATGACCAACATTCTAATCGTCGACGACCATCCGCTGATGCGCAAGGGTCTGGCTCTGACACTCAACGAAGCGATGGACCTGAATGTAACGGAACAGGCAGAAAGCGCCGAGGAGGCCTTGGATATTCTCGAGAAAAATGACCTCGACCTCATCATAGTAGATATCTCGCTGCCAGGCATGGGAGGCCTCGAGTTCATTAAATGCGTGCGTGCGGTAGAGCCTAAAATGTTATGCCTCGTTGTATCCAGACACGATGAAGCCTTATATGCTGAACGTGCGATTCGCGCCGGAGCACGGGGTTACGTAATGAAGCTCGAGGCAGGAGATGTGATCGTGGATGCTGTGCGACGCGTCGTCGGCGGGGGCATATACGTAAGTGAAGAAATCAACGAGAGGTTGTTGATCAGCATGGTTTCCGGTCACGATTCGCTCTCCAATTCACCGTTGGATGTCTTGAGTGATCGCGAACTTGAAGTATTCGAGATGATCGGTCGGGGAATATCGACGAGAGAGATTGCAGAGAAATTACACCTCTCTGTGAAAACTGTCGAATCATACCGATCGCGCATCAAGGACAAATTGAATCTGAAGTCGGCCTCGGAGTTGATCCAGCACGGGGTTCAATGGATTGAAGGAGAACGCGGGACCTGATTCGCTCAAAATCCCACGTATACGGTCGCGCCGGAAAATATCCGGGCACTTTCAGGAAACACAATCCCTACCTTAAGGCTCGTTCGCCCGGGCTTGATATGTCCCGGCTGTTTCTTCAAGCGACCACCGTTACTTCGAATGCGAACTGTCTCGCGATTCTGTCTGCTTGCAGCCATCCTGGTCGGATGTGAGCCCCAATACTCTGACAAGCAGAAAGACACGATTCCATTCCGGAATATTTCCACGGAGATAGAGTACGTTGGAGATGCTGCGTGTTTTGATTGTCACGAAAACGAGTGGCGAGGATTTCAGTCTCATGGGATGTCTCACTCATTTTACCCGATGAGCGCGGACCGGGAAGTCGAGGATTTCTCTGCGAAACCCGTCTACCATGAGGCATCAAACTTCTACTACAGAGCCTTTAAAAAGAACGGTGGATATTTCCAGGAAGAATACCGCGTTGACGACGTCGGAAAAAAGACACATTCGCTGGTTCGAAAAATCGATTACGTTCTGGGAAGTGGAAATGCGGCGCGCACCTATATCGCGAAGAGCAATAACAGGCTGTATGAACTGCCATTGACATGGTTCAGCCAGGGTTCCAAGTGGGCGATGAGTCCGGGTTACGAAAGGAAAAATGTGCGTTTCGATCGACTTCTCTCGGATCGGTGCATCGCGTGCCATAACTCCTATCCTGTACGTGTACCTCATGTAACGGGTAAATACATGGATATACCAGAGGGTATCGGATGTGAACGATGTCATGGACCCGGAGCTCTCCATGTCGATGAACGGCTCGAAGAACTGACGCCGCCGGACTCGATCGACACGTCGATCGTCAACCCGAAATATCTGTCACCTGCACGGCAACTCGATGTCTGCCGGCAGTGCCACGTGACCGGCGCAGTCACCGTCTATCAGGAAGGCCGCAACGCTTTTCAGTATCGACCGGGCGAACCGATGACATCTCATGTTGCGGTGTTCGAAGAGCATACACGGTCCTCTCAAAATGTGATTTCAGTGGTGTCGCACGCTGACCGAATGATATTATCTGCCTGCTTCGAGCAGACGCTCGAGCTCGATAATCCGATGACCTGTGTGACGTGTCATGACCCGCACAACGGATTCAGAGCCCAGGGTCCGGAGTATTTTAACAATACGTGTCTGACCTGTCATTCAGATATCACTGTCCGGTTTTCGACGGAACCGGCAATCTCCAATCACACCGGAGAGGTGAACTGTTTCAGCTGCCACATGCCCCGCGTAGACGCGACAAACGCGCCTCATGCGAGCTTTACAGATCACTGGATACGAGTCGTGTCAGCCGATGATCTTACAACAGCATCCGATCATGTGTCAAGTCAGCTGCTTACTCCACTGCTGAGCGGTCACCAGGACCCGAATACGATCCGCCTGGGCATGGCTCACCTTATCCTCGGAGAACAAAAAACCGGCTCCGTATTCGTGAATCGTGGAATGAGCATTCTGGATACTGCGTTATCTGCAGATCCCGATCACGGTGACGCCCAGTTCCTTTACGGTAGAGCACTTCTGCGGGACGGTCAACTGGATGCCGCAATTGCGGCGCTCGAAAGAGCCAACGAACTGGATGGTGACATTCCTGAGCGCATGCAAGAGCTGGCTTGGGCCTATGAGGTTGCCGATCGTTCACCTGCCTTGTCCGAACAACTGTATCGCGAAGCACTGGACATTCAACCGGAAAACGCTGAGATTCGCGTGCGTCTGGCTGATTTATTGGAGGCCGAAGGTCAACTCCATGATGCGCTGACCGAATTCAGTCAGGCAATAATCGAGCAACCCTGGCTCGAATCGGCGCACTACGGTCATGGAACGACGGCTTTGAAAATGGAGCTTCTCGACGAAGCAGAAACCTCGTTCGCGTCAGTTCTCGATCTTAACCCGGATTTTACCAACGCCCTGATAAACCTGGGAGCAATAAAAATATTGAAACAAGACCTGGAGGGAGCGATTCTGCTCTTCGAGCGCGCCGTATTCATTGAGCCTGTAAACGAAGCTGCCCTTGGAAATCTGGGGTTGGTCTATGCCCAGCTTGGCAGATACTCGGAAGCCCGGGACCGGCTGCAGCAGCTGTTGATCATCTCTCCACAAAACCAGCGGGCCCGCGAGGCCCTCAAAGAAGTACGCAGACTTTTGCAGTGATTATATTCAGTTCCGTTTCTCACCCTGGATGTTATGTTGTTGCTCAATTTCTTTCTTAAAAAACTGATCAAAACAGGTCGGCTGACGTGTATTTTTGCAAACGGTACGTCGTACGCATACGGCGATAAAGATTCGGAGCTTCGGGCCACCATTCGACTTCATACGCGATGGTTACCGTGGCGTCTGTTTCTTCTCCCGGAACTGGCCCTTGGTGAAGCCTATATGGACGGTACGCTGACTCTTGAAGAGGGGACATTGTACGACTTCATTAATCTTGTAACGGGAAACATCGGCTGGAAACCCGATAATCGCCTCAATGCAAACAATGCGAAGCTGAAGCGCCTGAAAAATTATTATGGTCAGCTCAATTCCAGAGCGCGTTCTAAAAAACTCGTAGCCCACCATTACGATATCAAGGCCAATGTCTACGAGTCGTTTCTGGATGAAGATCTTCAGTATACGTGTGCCTATTACACGGAGGACAATACAGAGAAAGATCTGGAACGCGCACAGCGTGATAAAACCAGGCTGATTACTCAAAAGCTGCTGGCAAAACCCGAACATCGCATTCTGGATATTGGTTGCGGCTGGGGCGGACCTGCTGTATTGATGCACCAGTTGACTGGCGCGCATGTCACGGGTGTAACCCTGTCCCAGGAACAGCTTGTCGCAGCCACTTCACGAGCAGAGAGAGAAGGCGCGACAGACGGTGTCGACTTCCGATTACAGGATTATCGGGATATTCCGGATAAATTCGATCGAATTACTGTCGTGGGTATGATGGAGCACGTCGGACTTCCTCAGTACAAACCATTCTTTCAGAAGATTTACGATACGCTGGAAGAAGACGGCATAGCCGTCGTCCACACAATCGGACGCGCCGACGGACCGGGCATCACGGACGCATGGACGAAAAAGTATATTTTCCCGAACAGTTATGCGCCTTCTCTCTCGGAAATTGTCAAGGCTGTCGAACAGACAGGTTTCTACATATGTGACATCGAAGTACTGCGAACTCATTATGCGGAAACGATCGCAGAGTGGCGTCGCCGTTTTGACCGGCAAAAAGAATGGATTGTTCGCGACTACGATGAGTCTTTTTTCAGAATGTTTGAATATTACCTCGTAATCAGCGAATTCGCATTCCGAAATATCGGACATGTTATATTCCAGATCCAGCTGGCTAAAAAGGAGGACGCCGTACCCGTGACGCGATCATACCTTAAGGCTGATCTTCCGTCGGTTTCGCACGCAGATGATCAACGAAAGACGGTTGCCGATGCCGAAACTCATGCCAACACGTTTTTGCGCGCCGAAGCTTGATTTTTGCGCGCCGAGTCTACGTTTTTGCGCGCCGAGTTTAAAACCCGCTCACACTGGCCTGCAGATAGGCCATCGTCTTACGCATCATGGACAGGTCCGAGCCTAACCTGCTGACCATTTTGCTGCAAGCGGGACACAAGAGGCCGCGAACCACGTTGTATTCTTTACAATAATCGACCAGAAGCCGTTTTCCTTCCGGAATCTCTCCGCAAGCGGCGCATGCACCGTTTTGATCTGCGAGCAGCTGAGCCTCCTCTCGCGGAGAAATACCGTACTTCAGGAAGAGTCGTGCTGATCGCCGGGCTTCGTATTCATCTTCTATTCCAAACAATTTTTCCGCTCTTGAATCACATTCCTTACACGACTTGCGCAGAATGTCAGTGGCGTGATTCTGCCAGCCGAACTCTGATAGCAGTTTTTCACGCGCACAATGACCGCATTTTTTCAGGGCCGTTTCCATCGGGCGAATTTGCTTGATTAATGTTTCGGGCTTACAAGGCCGTAAATCGCAATAAACATGCCAAATGGCCTGACAATAACCATGGATCACATGGATTTTCCTTCCTGAATTTCAGGAGCCATTATATCTATTGCCAGAGATCGACTTAACTGGACAGATCTGAAACTTTTCTCCAGAATTCATCGTTTTCGAATCCTCTCCGATTGATCCTTAGAACGACCGCGAGTTATCGTGGCAGACGCTGCTCCATATCCGCCACAACGTATGCCATCACAGCCATGGCAGCCGTACAGAGATTCATTTCATGAGGGTCAAGTTTGTCCAGCGTATCGGCATTGTTGTGATGATACCAGAAATACTCAGTACCATCCACACTCAACCCCATTCCCGGCATGCCTTCGCGCGATTTTGGGTCAGTTTGTGGTGTCGCTTCGCCTTTGTGTACACAGAATTGGCAGCAGTGAATGCTTTTGTTCAGTTCATATTTGTCTCTGGAAAATATAGAACATGCTGGGTTTGGAAGACGTGATCCTCCCCGGATAACGACGTAAGGGATTCTCACTCCTCCGTACCTCGGCATAACAATGCCACGGGGCGTCCATTTTGAATGCAAGCGTCGGCAAATATGCGACTGCCGTGGCCTCACAGAATGCGAAAAGAGCACCCAGCCGCATTCTACCCGGTGCTGAGATCAGACTAAACCCTTAGCCCTGTCCCTGCTACGGAGAATGGGGCGCAGGTCCGTTCAGAGTGTACCCATTTTTGGCAGTAGTCCTTTCGCTCTCTACCTCGGCAGACGCTGCTCCATATCCGCCACAACGTATGCCATCACAGCCATGGCAGCCGTACAGAGATTCATTTCATGAGGGTCAAGTTTGTCCAGCGTATCAGCATTGGTATGGTGGTACCAGAAATACTCAGTACCATCCACACTCAACCCCATACCCGGCATCCCCTCACGCATCAACGGCGCGATATCTGCCCCTCCACCACCCCGTCTGATGGTCGAGGCTTCAATTCCTTCAAGCAGCCGTGCAATTTCTACGATCAGATCGAAAGCTTCATCGCCGCCGGTAAACCCGAACCCGGACGGTTTAAAAACTCCACCATCTGATTCAATACCAAGAATATGATTGTCAATCTCTTCCGCGTGTGCGTCCCGATAACCCGTTGCACCACGCGAGCCATTTTCTTCGTTTGTCCATGCAACAACGCGAACGGTTCGCCGGGGACGAAGGCCCAGTTTTTTCATTAACAGAACTGCCTGCCATGCTGCAATGACTCCCCCGCCGTCGTCCATCACGCCCTGACCCACATCCCACGAATCGATGTGGCCACCCAACACGATGACTTCATCCGGAAACTCCCGGCCCACGATTTCGGCCAGAACATTCCTTGACGGCACGTCCGGCAACGTCACAGCGTCCATGTTGAGACGAACAATAATCTTCTGGCCGCGATTCTGCATTCGTTGCATCATATCGGCGTCCTCGGTGGTGACTGCCGCCTTGGGAATTTTCGCGACATTCTCGTCGTAATTCGACGTTCCCGTATGCGGCGTGTACATCGATGCGGGGCCCACAGAGCGAATCAGAATGGCTACAGCACCGACCTGTGCACCACGAATCGCTCCGTTCCTTCGATACGTTGTGTCGTATCCTCGCCAGACATCGTTGTTAAAAAGTACAATCTTGCCGACTGCTTCATCGGCGCGCTTCTCCAACTCATCGAAATTACGGACGACCAAAACCTCAGCCGTGATACCGAGAGGCGACGTACCTACCGAACCCCCAAGGCCCAGAATGGACATTGCTCCAATACGGGGTTCCATCAGAGTCAAGGTCTCTCTACCCCTCACCCAACGCGGCACCATCACCTCCTCGGCACGCACGTTCTGCAAGCCGTCTGACCGCATCTCCTCGAGCATCCAGTCAATTGCATCTTCCAGATTCTGAGTCCCCGAAAACCGCGGGCCGAAAGTATCCCCCATGTAAGCCAGCCGTTCAAACGCCGAGCTGTCGGCGAGCGCAGCGTCGATCAATCGTTCTGCGTCTGTACGATACTCTTCAACAAGATCTGCCTTATCAGGAATGGTTTCTTCGGCGGCCTGTTTTGAATACACCGGACTGTTCGCAGAAAACAGCAGGACGAGGATTCCAGAAAGGCGTATTGTAATCGATTTCATCATGACTCAGACTCCGGGTTGCATGGATTCAGGGATCAGCCTCAGCATCGGCATCAACGTCAACGTCAACGTCAGTCTCCGCCTCAGCCTCAACCTCCGCCTCCGCATCCGCATCAGCCTCCGCATCAGCATCAGCATCAACGTCAACGTCAGTCTCCGCCTCCGCATCAGCCTCCGCATCAGCATCGGCATTAACGTCAACGTCAGTCTCCGCCTCCGCATCAGCATCAGCCTCCGCATCAGCAATGATACTCCGTCGGGCGCAGACAGGACACCATTCATTGACCGGGAACTCTTATTTTCTCACTTTCTTCTCTCGACAAAGTATAACAGGATGCGACCAATCCTGATTTTTCTCTTTTTGTTTTCCGGGGCTCTTTCTCGACCAAATGAACTTGTTGCCCAGACCAGGTTCGGACTGGGCTTCCAGGCCTATCCTGCGGGTGTGATTGGAGTCGGACAGGTTATTATTCCAACCTCAGAACACGTGAGCGTTCGATTGTTGGCAGGATACAATGCAACGGACCGCCGTGACTTCGGTGAACACGACGATGAAACAGGCGGAGGCCCGGGACTGGCGCTCGAACTGGATCGATATTTTGCGCGGGATAAAAGGGGGTTTTTCGTGGGCGCACGTGCCGATATATGGTTTCTGGACATCGATTGGGAAAACGAGCGAATAGATGGTGGCGAAACCGGTGAGACGTCTGTGACCGTTTTCCAACCGACTGGCGTAGTCGGGTACAGGACCGGTTCCTCTCTGTCCGGGGTCGCTATTGATTTCACTCTCGCTCTGGGAGCCGAAATCAATGTCAATACATCGGGAGAACCGGTAGGCGAAGGAGCAATTTTTCTTGCGGGTATCACTCTCGTCTTTCAGGGCTCTCGAAATCTGCCTCGCGAGGGCCTGCATCTTAATGCTCGTGACTACAGAAAGTGGTAAGGAAGCATTCGTCTCAGCCTGATCCGAGTGTTTCATCAAAAATTCCGGACGCCATCTGGTTGAAGTCTGTTTCCGTTACAATTCCGACCAGCTGACCGTCTCTCACGACTGGAAGTGCACCAATTTTATGATCACGCATCAGTTCTATCGCCCGCAATGTCCTGGTTTCCGGCGAAATCGAAATCGGATCCGGGACCATCACACTGCTGACCGGGGCATCTTCCGTCGAACCTGATGCTTTGGTTTCAGCCAGATATCTGAGAACTGAACGATGTGTAATGATTCCGACCAGTTTGTGCCCTTTGTCTTCTACAAGAACGTGCCGGATCTTTTGCCAATCCATCAGTACGGCAACAAATTCTATCAGTTCGTCCTCGTGAACCGTAAAAAGATCGGTCGACATATAATGTTCTACACTGATACCAGGAATTCTGGAAACCTCTTCGTCCACCTTGTCAATGATGTCCCATTCATGACCGGGGATTCCCTTGTTCTGAAAATAAACCATTCTTGAAACCAGCATATCGAGCCGCTGCGCCCTCGTGCTTCCAGACTCTTTCATACAGCTCAGAGAAGCCAGCTGCCACTGTGAACCCGTCATCCTGGAGTCAACGCGTTCATCAATCACACCGAGATACCGGTCAATATCCTTCTCATCAACTTGATTACGTTCAAGCCCTTCTCGAGCAATGGGTAACAATTCCGAGCGAATCAACTTGGCCACTGGCCAGATTTTCCCGTCAATCCAGTGGACTTCTGCTGAAAGCCCGAGCCTCGCGGCGGCAGTAAAATTGCTTTTCGCATCGTCAAAATGAAGAAGAGTCCGAATATCTTCGTACCGCACAGCAAGTCCAGCCTCAAGGCCGAACCAGAATGCGGAATTCGCGACCTCATCGATTACACTCGGGCCGGCCGGTAGAATGCGATTCTCGATTCGCAGGTGAGGTATCCCGTCGGTTATCCCGTAACAGGCCCGATTCCAACGATATACCGTACCGTTGTGCAACTGGAGCGCCTTCAGATTTGGAATCCCTCCGCTCTTTAAAATATCGAACGGATCATCGAAATCGCTCGTCATGATTACACGGAAACGAACAATATCTTCCTTATACAGCTCCATGACAGACGAATCGACCCAGGCCGAGCCAAAATGAACCCGTGGACTCATATCCCTCAGGTAAAGATTACTGCTGCGAGTGTCAATGGCTTGCTGAAAAAGGGCAATCCGTGTCTCGCGCCACAGGCGCTTACCAAAAAGCGTGGGTGAATTACTCGCCCCGGCAAGAACGGGTGCTGCGATCAATTGAGCTATGTTATAACAGTGAGCGAACTCTTCTGGAGAAACCTGGAAATGAGTCTGAAAGCTGGTATTGCAACCTTCAACCATGATGTTATCGTGTTGAAAGAAAAGCTCATCGATTCCCCCCATCCGATACTGTGCTGTCCCACCCATCAGCTCCATGATCATGTTGTTCAGCGCATAATAACGCTCCATAGGAGCCATGTTCTCGATCCGTAGATCAGAGGCGTGAATCGTCGGAAGAATACCAACGAGCGCTATGTCGGCATCAGATTTCCGGGCGAGTGTTCGAACATAATCGAGGCCCTCGTCGATTTGTCGATGCAACACAGACAGGCAGTCTCCCTCAAAAATGAGAGGATCAAGATTGTACTCCAGGTTAAATCGGGTTAACTCGCTTACCAGCCTCGGATCTGTATTGTTTTCGAGCACCTCAACTGCAACCGGCGCCGGATGCCACAGGTTGTTGATCAGAAACAGCTCCTGCTCGGCTCCGATGCGGCGCACGTCTTTTTCAAACATGTCGTGACGTAACATGTATTCGATTGCACGCACATCATTGATGATCTGCTTGGTGAACCGCCGCAATGCTGCAGGATCACTCTTGTAGTGAATGTCGTGGTCGCCCATCTACGGTCCTGCCGGGTCTGGTGATGATGAATCAGGAACGGGTACCGGAAGGGTAATAATGGACCTTTGAAAATCCAATACACACGGATACATCCATTCCGATTTCGAAACATGAATCGGAAGAGGTCGTTTTGATGAAATGAACTCATTATTGACCCGGTCCTATGGCCGGTATCTATTATCCAGAACGTCCGGACTTGCCTGGTGCTGAGCGGAACTCGCCGAATATTTTTCCTGCTCTCCGTGGTACTTCTGGTGAGCACAGGGTCGTGGGGCATTGCGAAAGAAAGCCTGGCCCGCCAGGTCCAGACGGAGGAATCGGACCAAGCCATCGAACGCATTCTGCTTCGAGGATTGACACGGCTTTACGTCGAAGACTACCCGGGCGCAGTTGCCGTATTCGAAGAAGGACTGAAGTTGCAGCCCGACAATCCCACTCTTCTCGCGTCAATAAGTCGTGCCAAAGGTGCATTGGGTGACCCTGAAGCAGCGAGGTTTTTTCTCAGGAGAGCTCTGGATCTGGACTCTGAAAACATACATCTGTGGGAGGAATGGGCAATGCTCAATCTCGAACTGAACGATGTATCCGAGTCGACGATTGCTCTTATCTACCTGATTGAGAATCAAGCTCCATCCTGGCCGTCCAGAATCAAACTCAACCATCTTTATTTCCAGACCGAGCGTTATATCGATGCACTCCGCGTCTTGGATACGGGTCTTCGCGCCGACGGTCGAATCCCCGAATTGTTATCCGCCCGGGTTCTGGTCCTGGAAAAAATTGGACGTACCGACGAACTGGCTCAATCATTGTTTGAGCTTTCTGAGCTGCAACCCGGCGATACTGACCTCTACTATCGGCTTGCGATCGCGCGGATCCGGTTAGAGGACTGGACCGGTGCGGAAGCGGCATTGATTAGACTCCTGGAGGTAGACCCGGATCATGTCGAGGGTCGTCAGGCTCTGTCCGGGGTTCTTTCACACCTGGGAAAAACTGCTGCTGTGGACGAGATCAACAGCATGGATTCTACGCCTCAGTCGATGGCGCTGAGCACCGTATCAGATCTTGAAAAACAGGTGGCCGCCCATCCCGGTCGAACAGAGCTGATAATGCAGCTTGCCGACCTCCTGCTCGATCGGGGCGAAGACCTGAAGGCGGCAAACCGCTACGAGCAAATCATCCTCTTGGACGCAAAAAATCTGGAGGCATGGTCTAAAGGCATTGAGGCGTACGCAAGAGCCGACGAGGCCAACCGGGCGATTGAACTCTCGGACCAGGCCCGACTCCTTTTCCCCGGCTACGTCCCGACTGAAGTGGCCCACGTATTCGCGCTTCGCGCAGCAGGACGAATTGCCGAGGCGAGGAGTCTGGCGGAACAGATCTTACAACGCCCAGCCGATCCTCGATACCAAGAGCACGTGCAGCGAATGAAGCGGGAGTTAGACGATGCCTGAAACGCCCTGCAGACAAGAAAATCAGACCGGAAAAATATTCCTGTTTCGCGTGCCTCCGGAAATATTTTTCCGGATCGAATTCTGTCTCTTATTTTTTCTTGAGTCTTTTTTTTCACGAATTTTCAGGTGGAAGAACATCGATTTCCGTGGTCCGATACCGGACACATTTCGCCGCCTTTCTGATCTACCGTCAAGAATTGAATGGCGACCCCTTTCCGCAGCTCATCCTGTACCTCTACTCCTGTTCCTCCTGTTGCTGACAGGGGCCTGTCGTTCAACGGCGCCACCGGGTCCAATTGAAATTCGGACTCCCGACGGTTTCCCGAATCACTCGGTAGAAGAGGTCCTGGATCATCTCCCGAAACGCCCCTCGGACTTCGCTACACTCTACGCAGAAACGTCCGTTTCTGTATCCTCACCAGAGGAAAGTGGTAATTTCTCCACCAGAATCAGCTATCGGGAAGCAGACTCCATGCTGATTCGTGTTCGTGTCAAATTGGGGATCGAAGTCGCCCGTGTTCTCGTCGTCGGAGACAGCACGTTCATCTATGACCGCGTGCGTAATGAGGAGGTCGTCGGGGAAACCGAATCGATTGCACGGCTGCTCCCGGGCGCTGTTCTGGGTACAGACCTCGTGGGTGCGGCTCTTAACTACATACAACCGAGTCGGGATATCGCCTGGATTCTTGAGTCAGATGCACTGCGCTATCGCCTGATTTCACCCGACGGAACGCTTCTCTATGTCGTCGATCCAGGCATCTGGAGGGTCGTGATTATCGAAACTCGAGACGCCGAAGGCATGATTCTTGAGCAACGCTGGTATACAGATTTTCGTCAATTTAACCAGCACGTGCTCCCGCGACGCCTTCAGCTCTCCAAACCTCCTGAGGATACAAGGTTGAGTATGGTCCTGCGAAGGATGGATACTGAACCAGAATCGCTTTCCTTTGACCTCGGTTTAAAAGAAGACACGCGGCGCATTCATGTACAATGACTCCATACAGTCACCCTGCGCTGCTGTCACGGATTGTCGGCGCGCTTCTACTGTCCGCGATTGTTTTCATTGGAATCCGCGACGTCAACGCACAAACTTCATCAAACGCGAATGCTGACCTCTACGATCTTAAATCAGAGATTCAGGCTGATCAGGCTCGCCTTCTGGCAACAGAACGAGAAGAGGTAAAGACGAAACGGAGCGTCAACGATCTGAGTAATCAGATAAAATCAAGCCGGGCACGTGTTTCCACATTCAGAAATCGACTTGATAACCTGACGCTTGAACGGGATTCACTATTCCGCTCCATCGATGAAATGGCCGACCGGCTTTCCAGGCTTAAGTCTGAGTACCGGTCACGAGCTATATATGCCTATAAATTTGGTAGACTTCACGACATAGCGCTGATCCTTTCAGCCGGGTCGATCAATCAGATGTTGATCCGGATCCAATACTTGCACCGTTTCAGTACTCAGCGAAAAGGACAGTTGCTTGATATTCAGGATGCTTCAGAAGCGTTGAAGGTAAAGCGAGAGACCCTGCAGAGGACTCTGTTTCAAAATGAGGTGATACTCCAGGACGCCGAACGTGCCACTGAGGGATTAACGATTTTGAAGAAATCGCACCAATCCGAGATCAGAAGGTTGGAGGCACAAAAACAGTTACTCTCGACCTCACTCGATGACAAGCTCTCGGAGATGAACAATCTAGTGGCTCTTGTTAATGTCAGTGCCGATCCGAGCCGGGCAAAACTGGCCGAAAGTATTCTGCGTACCACTCGGTTTGAGGCGAGTAAAGGCGCTCTGCCGTGGCCGGTTTTTGGCGGAATAAAAGAACCGTTCGGACGGGTTGTGAATCCTGATCTGGGTACCACGACCGATAACGTTGGAATTATCATTGAAACTGGAGCTTCGTCAGAAATAGCGGCGGTATTCGAAGGGCATGTCAGGTTGATCGATGTAATGCCCGGACTCGGCAGAGTGGTTTTCGTAGAGCATGGTGATTACCTGTCGGTCTACGGTAATTTTTCATTGCTCTATGTAGGAAAAGGAGACACGATACGCTCCGGTCAGATTCTCGGGCGTTCTGGAACTGATGCAGAACCTCGTGGAAGAACCGCCTTTTTTGGCATTTTTCACAACGGTGAGCCCATTGACCCTCAGGATTGGTTGTCAAATTAGGGCATGTCTATGGCGTCCTGCCGCAGACAGCAGGCCCTGACTTGCCGGCCTCGTTGCCCGTATCGGATTATATCGGTTCAAATCTTCTTGCATCGCCTGAATACCGGTTGTAGCTTCAAAAAATGTCTGGTCGGGTGCTCATAAATGAAACGCGTATCATGGACGCCGTCCGGGCGGGCCGGAAAACTCTATCGTTCCCTGAAGGCTCCATTATTACGCCGCTCGCCCGTGACGCCGCCAGGCAACATGGGATTTCTTTAGAGACCGGTCCAGTAGAACTGGGACACACCGCACCGCTGCCCTCATCGTCGCGCATCGTTTGTATTGGAAGCGACCACGGCGGATTCGATGTTAAAAAAGTCATTGTTACGTTTCTATCGGGCAAAGACTGGACGGTTGTGGATGTAGGAACAGATTCGGCAAAAGCCTGCGATTACCCCGACTTTGCGTACGCTGTGGCGAGAATGGTTTCGGATGGTCGGGCCGGTACCGGCATCATGATCGACGGCACGGGCATTGCCTCCTCGATAGTATGCAATAAAGTGCCTGGGATCCACGCCGCGTGCGCCTACAATGAATTCACAGCCTGGAGCGCTCGTGCGCACAATAATGCCAATATTCTCACCCTTGGGAGTCGTTCACTGGGCGTTGAAGTCTGCAAAAGGATTGTGACAACATTTCTGGAAACGGCCTATGAAGGTGGACGGCACGAGTTACGCATTGCCAAAATTCGAGATATTGAGATCAAATTCGGGCGCTGAATCCTGCCTGTAAGTTTTTCTGGACCTGCGCTCCCGTATTCATCGTCGTCGCTTTTCATCGTCGTCGCTTTTCATTGACACTGCATGGCACGCCCGGGCAGGAGCCACTATTTTTGGCCAGCAGCATCCATACAGAGATTATCTAATACTATGCCCGCATCATACGACGTCGTAGTCATCGGAACCGGCCCAGGAGGATATGAAACGGCCATTCGGTCAACGCAACTGGGACTCAAAACAGCAGTCATCGAGAAAGATAAACTCGGAGGCGTGTGCTTGAACATAGGTTGCATCCCAACCAAGGCATTACTGAAAAGCGCGGAAATGGTGGAATACTCAAGCCATTTCGCTGATTATGGTCTTGACGTAGACGGAAGTATCCAACCGAACTTCCCCAAAATCATCGCGCGCAGTCGTGGCGTTGCAGACAAGATGAATAAGGGAGTCAAATACCTGATGGGCAAAAACAAAATTGACGTGATCCTCGGGTCTGCAACGCTCGCAGGTGGTGGAAAAATTGACATCAAGCCATCGGTGGATATGGATGGCAACAAAATCGGAAAAGCTCTTTCGGTTACTGCGAAACACATAATCGTTGCGACAGGCGCCCGCCCGCGGGAGCTTCCATTCATGAAGATCGACGGAAAGAAAATAATTTCTTCGACGGAGGCACTGATTCAGACCCGGCGGCCTGATCGGCTGGTGATCTGCGGAGCAGGTGCTATCGGTGTTGAGTTTGCTTATTTCTACCACAATATGGGCACAGAAGTCGTTCTTGTTGAATTGTTGGATCGGCTCGTGCCCGTGGAAGACAAAGATGTCTCAAAAGAACTGGCCCGATGGTTCAAGAAGATGGGAATCAAAATAATGACCAGAACTTCTGTCCAAAAAGTGGATACTGCGGGTAAAACCATAAAAGTGCACCTGAAGACGGCCAAGGGAGAAGAAATCATCGAAACCGACCAGGTGCTCTCGGCCGTTGGCGTAGCGGGAAACATCGAAGGAATTGGGCTTGAGAAGGCAGGTGTAAAGACTGAAAAGGGTGCTATCGTCGTGGATGAATTCAATCAAACCAGTACTTCTGGAATTTATGCGATCGGAGATGTGGCAGGTCCGCCCTGGCTGGCACACAAAGCAAGTCACGAAGGTATCCTGTGTATCGAAAAGATCGCCGGCCGGGACGTTCACCCGATGGATCGCTCAAATATTCCGGGATGTACCTACTGCCAACCACAGATAGGCAGCGTCGGATATACAGAAGAAGCGGCTGAAGAAGCGGGGTATTCCATCAAGGTTGGCAAATTCCCGTTCTCCGCATCTGGTAAAGCTTCAGCGGCAGGTCATACGGAAGGCTTCGTAAAAGTGATTTACGATGAGAAATATGGTGAGTTGTTGGGTTGCCATATAATCGGGTATGACGCTACGGAGTTGATCGCTGAAGTCGTTACTGCGAGAACACTCGAAACAACCGCCCACGAAATCATGGAAGCGATTCACCCGCACCCGACATTATCGGAAGCGGTGATGGAAGCAACCAGGGCCGCTTTCGGGAAATCAATCAATATCTGAGGTCGGCTGACCTTGAACAGGACTTTACCGGACAATACTGCCGATTTCACCCTGTGATGAAAGCGGAGACAATTTACCGTCGCGGTCTTCTGCCATAAGGACCATTCCCTGACTCTCCAGGCCCATCATTTTTCGCGGTGCCAGATTGGCCACGATGACCACTTTACGCCCCGTTATTTCTTCGGGCGTGAATTGTTGCGCAGCTCCAGCGAGAATCTGACGGGTTTCAAAACCCAGATCGATTTCCAGGCGCAGTAATTTTTTGGATTTTGGCACCGCTTCTGCAACAAGCACCTTCCCGATCCTCAAATCCAGCCTTGCGAAATCGTCGTACACGATTTCGCCAGCTATGGGCTCGTATGAATCCTCACTCCCTTGCCCTTCAACTTCTTGTGCCGCCTGCGCTAATTTCTGCATCTGCTCTTCAACCTGTCGGTCCTCTATTTTCCCAAATAAAATTTCAGGCTCTCCCAGTTTGTGGCCCGCCTTCAACAACGCAACAGCCGCATCATCCCAACCCAGCTCTGAATCCACTGCTTCGCCGACTGCCTCGACCGATGCCGGACGGCTCGACCGGACTCCATCGAGCCGCAACATCCGCCGCAGTGATTCTGCTGCGTGAGGCAAAACAGGATCCATAAGAATGGAGAGCGAAGCACTGAGTTGCAGACAAACGTAAATTGTGTTCCCGCACTTTCCAAGGTCAGAATTGCGCGTGTGCCAGGGCTCTGTATCATTAAAATACTTGTTACCCATTCTCGCAAGAGCGATCGTCTGAAAGACGGCTTCTCTGTTTTGATACCCGTTATACGCTTCTCCAATCCGGTCCGGGAAAGACCCCAGAGAATCCAGGACTTTGAGATCTTCAGCGGAAGGATCTTTGAGTTCGGGAACTGTACCGTCAAAAAACCGCGCTGAAAACGTCATTGTCCGGTTGATGAAATTACCCAAGACATCTGCCAATTCGCTGTTTACACGATTCTGGAAATCTCGCCAGCTGAAATCTGAGTCTTTGGACTCCGGCAGATTGGCAGCAAGAGCGTATCGAAGCAGGTCCGGCGGAAAACTTTCCAGGTATTCGTGAAGCCAGACAGCCCAGCCACGGCTGGTTGAGAGTTTCCGGCCTTCGAGATTCAGGAATTCGTTGGCCGGGACATTTTCCGGCAGCACATAGTCGCCGTGAGCCATTAACATTGCCGGAAACATCAGGCAGTGGAATACAATGTTATCCTTCCCGATAAAATGAACGAGACGCGTGTCTTCCTGCTGCCAGTACTTTTTCCACGCGTCCTTTATCCCTATGCTTTCTGCCCATTCTCTACTCGCTGAAATGTATCCGATCGGCGCATCGAACCATACATAAATCACCTTCCCTTCAGCGTCAACTCCCGCTGATTCGGCTACGGAGTCCGGCACCGGCACTCCCCAGGGCACATCCCGTGTAATCGCACGGTCACGCAATCCTACTTCGAGCCAACTTTTGACCTGGCCAAGTACACTGGGTTTCCAGCCCTCGCGCGACGCAATCCATGATTCCAGGCGCTCCTGAAAGTCCCCGAGAGGAAGGTACCAGTGGGTCGTGGCTTTGAGCTCGGGCGTTGAGTCGGTAATTGTACTTCGTGGATTGATCAATTCCAGCGGACTCAGCGCGGCGCCACATCGCTCGCACTGATCCCCGTATGCATCCTCATGCTCACAGTTCGGACACGTCCCGACTACAAATCGATCTGCAAGAAATATTCCAGCCTCTGCATCGAACAGCTGCTTGTCCTTTTGGGCATATTCGAGGAGTAACCGGTTGTCTTCACGCACATTCTGTAGTTCCTGCTTCAAATCGCCGATCCGTTCTTCGTACTGCTGTTTCAGCGCGGTGATCGCGGAACCGGCTGCGGCTGTCGGCTTGTCATCAGTCGTACCGTCTTTTCCCGCGACCTTCTCCCCCGCTTCCCGTTTTCCGTACTCCTTGATCAGCCACGTCTTGTTGACAAACCACTCCGGCACCATCCCCTCTTTGATCAGCCGGTTGACTTCGTCCCGCGTCGGCGACTCGTGAATCAGCCCGTCGCGCGTCCACGTTTGCAAAGCACAAACGTTGCTGGCTCATATAATCAGCCGTCGCCAATCGGCCTTTCAAGACCGCCACACATCCCCGTACATCAACCCAAGCAACCAATCCGTATCCACACAATATTGCTGGAAATCGAGTGGGT
>JACZYD010000163.1 GCA_022571255.1 Bacteroidota bacterium | reverse complement strand
TGATTGAACCATGCGAGGCACACCACTACTCCCAGCATCCCTATTAGCGCCACCGACATCGTGCGACGTCGATCCATCTCTGGAGCCAGCCACGACCAGAGCGCGATCCCCACGAGAAAGGCACCACCCCACGCGGCAAACACGATCCCGATCTCTTGTCCGCTGAATCCGCCGACCAGAGCCTGGCTGGCAGAGCGCTCTGGAAGACTCAAGAGAAAAGGGGCCTGCTGAATCCAGAGACCGACGATTGCATTGATGGCGAGCCATGAAATACCGAAGGCGAGATTTCTCGGATTGGACGCAAGCCGACGGAATACAGCCTGGACCGAGGAGGCCGCGCCGGTTGTGTCGGCACCATCAGCTTCAGGCCCGGCGTTCCGCAACGCGCCGGCTTCAGGCCTGGCCGACCGGGCCGCGCTGGCTTTCGGCGAAACAACCTGTGGCGAGGACGGCCGGGACGCATCCTCACGGGTCCCTACTAAAAACCAGGCAAGCATATATATTGGAGGAAGAATCAGAAAGGCACCCGTGCCCAGCTGGTCCCAGGCGATCCCTACAATAACATAGCCCGCGATCATTCCCACCAGCGACGTCACTTCGAATGCTCCCATTACCCGGGTGCGGCGACGCCTGTCTCCATCCGTGACTCTGGAGAGAAGTGTGAGCGTAGTGGGCACGGCGAAAGCAGCACTCGCCCCCTCGTTCAGACGTGCAACAAACAGGATCACGACGAGCACCGCTATGGAACCCGCACCCAGCGCTGCTGATGCGGCCACGATCGCAGAGACCACTCCAAACACAGGCCCCCATCGCAGAATCCGGCGCTGACCCACACGGTCCGCAAGGTTTCCGGCAAAGGGCGCTCCCACGAGTTCGGTCAAAAAGAACGCCGCTCCGATGATTCCGATCAAGATCGACCCAACCCCGGCCTGGCCGGACATCTGGTCAGCCAGTAGAAACGCAAACAACTGGCCTGATCCCGCAGCAGAGACGCGGATGAGTCCGTTGATTGTGAGAAGACGCAGGGCCGTCATGTAAAAAGGGCCGTCATAAACACAGGCACGAGGCAGCGAGGTATTTCATAATGAACTTGGAATGATGAGGTGAGGTACCTTCAATCAATCTATTGCAGCGTGAATACGAAAAAATCAAAACGACTTCCCATTCGACTGATGAAGTGATAGAATCACGAATGAATAAACGGTCAACGCCCGGACGAGTTCAGCTTATGTGGCCAACGGATGCGGCATCCGCAGCTTTCGTAATAAACCCGGGTGCTCACCTCCGCGCCTGTGATGATGAGACACTTTCTTTTCCGTAATTCAAGGTGAATCCGGCGACTTCGGCGATGCAGATCACCGGGTGTATTTTCGGGGGGCTCATGGAGAAAGGAAGCGATGTTTCAAGAGATTATTTCAAAGGAGTTGCCAGGCGACGTGAGAATAAGAGAAGAGATCGAGGTGATGGCGAAGGCCAGGCGCCGGCAGTTTTCGGCGACCTGTAAAAAGCGTATCTGCGCCAAGGCTGATGCGTGTACAGGGCCTGGAAAACCTCAACAGCATACCAATCCAGCAAAATCCTGACGGAAACTACTATAACGGGCTCCGATAGCGCAAAAAGTCGCGAGAGGAGCAGTTAGACAATATGCGTCGCTCCGTATAATGATTTTGGAGACGACTTTTGCCGTCCCATCAACTTTTCGGGCCCGACTTTATCGCGCTAACACTGTGGCACCTTCGAAACATCATCGCTATGATGATTCCTGCAATACATGCGGAAATCCGATCCCGGGCGGTTTACATCAATGTCCTTATTGCGACTCTTTTGACATTGAAATTGATCAAAAGAGTTTGCGAGAGAGAAGAGTTGACATCGGGCACAGTAATCAGTCCGTTCTACAAGCTCTTGCCCAGCTTGACAGAGAGATCATTATTTCCCGAAAAAGGGGTGATGATGTATTGGTAATCATTCACGGGCATGGTTCGACAGGTGAAGGCGGTCAAATAAAAGTCCGAGTTCGGCAGCATCTGGCCAAATTGAATTCGAGCAATCGTTATACGGCGTATTTGCCGGGAGAACATTTGCACGACGGATACCCGCAAATCAGAAAACTGGGTTCTTCACACGTCGACCTGCGTAGACTGACCGATTGGGAACGAGGAAATCACGGGATTGTACTGATTTTTTTGTGAGTATCGATCGATCAGATATTGCCGCAAGATGAAACGGGAAAAACTGGAGAATACAAACGTGGTACGCTGCGATGGAAACGAGAGAAGTTTATGATCGCTCCCCGATGGATTTCGCAGCCTTTTTTGTGCTCCCACGGGGATATCAGCTCTGAAATACCTGCGGTGAGTATAACGGACAACCAGAAGGAAGTATCTGAATATGCGGCCGATGTTGGCGTTTTGCAGAAATCCTGGATTCCGGATTGGCAAATTATATCTATACGTGAAAGGCGATCATTTCGGTAAGTAGCGGCGATGCCCGAATGCGATAATCGTAGCCAAAGGTTGGGCGCCGGACTTCCTCAACATCCGCCAGGCCCCACAGTCCAATGAATCGGCAAAGCACGCGAAGGGTGTAAACATTCCTCACCGTCTCTTCCGGCGTGATGTACCTGTCGTCCGGAATCGTTTTTATCACCAATGGGAATGCCTTCACGAATTGATCTTCGTAAAACATGTTCATTCGCCATTCGCTTCCATATTTCGTCAGGAGGAATAATGTGAACAGAAATGAGTTCTGAATAAATGGCTCCTCCGGATAAGCATCGCGGTAACCCCAATTGAATTTCTGGCAGAACGTGCGAAACACAAGCGAATACAGCCCCTGCAGACTGCTTGAATCGAGAATTGTCCGGCATTTTCTACTCAGGATGAAGCGTCCTTTATATTTTCGGATCAGACCGGCCATTTCGGCGGTCTTGCGGACCACGTACAGATCCATGAAATCCAGTTCACGCCTCATCTTTCCCAAATCAAGCTGATACGGGAATGTCTCCTCGTTTCTGTACAGATCGGCTATTTCCAGGCATATTGGACGAGGAAGGAATCCAAGTTTCGTAGGCTTCATGTTTCCATGGTCGATGGCCGTGAGCAAACTCATCAGAATCTTACTGAACGGAGAGACCGGTTCTCGCGGTAATACATCATTGAATTCGGCGATATCGGGAGAATCAAACGGAAAATGCAGAACACGATGCATCTGCTCCGCCGACAAGCCATGAAAGTCGCTTTTTGGTGCCCGGTTGGATCTGTTGAAATGTTCGTCCGTGGCGGCTTGAAGCTCTTCAAGACTGCTGAAATCCTGACCTTGAAGACGCACTTTCAGATCAACAAGCCATTCGGGTTCTGATCCGGACGGATCCAGGAAACCCCCGGGTGGTCCTTCGCCGATCCGCCCGCAGCAGTGCTTGAATTTCCTGCCACTGCCGCAGGGACACGGATCATTTCGGCCAACGGTTTGCATTATTCTGCGTAAAGACAGTTAACGTGATTGTGGTTGATCATCAGTGAGAAGAATCGGGTGTGGGTGTATTTAAAATAGTGCGGTGAGCTCATTGTCCAAGGTCTTCGCCTGAATGTTGATCTTCCGAGGGAACCTCCAACTCATTAATCACCGAACAGGTCTTTTATTTCGGTGAATAAATATACTTTCAGCTCTTCCAGTGGCCAGTCCGAAAATATGACTTCCGTCGTCCTGAAATCAGCCCTGCCAGAGATGGAGCTGCGTCCCAGAAGAATTGCCATTTCCCAGAAGATTTGTTGTTTTCCTGACTCTTTAACTACTTCTGCGGATTGACGTGCGAGGTTCCAGATTCTCGGAACAGACCACCCGATCCCAAGCATATCCTGCCATCGAACGGACGAAGTTTTGCGTGACTTTGTTAAGCCCTTACTGCCAAGTGTAGTGATAAAATGGTTGAGGGCCTTTGACCTGAAGCGAATCGGTTCGCTGACCCCGCGAGCTCGGGCCCAATCCGCTACTCCTATAGACTGCCTGTCCGCGATCACTGTTTGAATTCTGCGCTGGCTGTAACCGGATACCCGCGCCAGGTCTCTGGTAGTTGCAGTCTCACTGAATGAAGCATATGTCAGCAATTCTGCACGAACCCCTACTCCGATCAGTTTGCGAAGAAGCATTCGTGTCATCTCAGGCCGATTATATTTTGGCTGTCGGAGAGTGTGTCGGCGATCTATTTTACCTCTTATCCATCCGTATTCGTCAAATATTTTCTGCCTGGACTCCAGAGTCGGAAGCGGATCGCCGAATTCATCGAGAAACAGCGGCCTGGCAAACTCAACAGATGGCGAGAGTCTGGAGATAGAAACCCACTGTTTGGCCCCATCTGCTACCAGGCTCGCGGCCGCCTCGAGATGGATGATCGTCTTCGTACCGTCTGAGAGAATCGCCCAGGCGCACAGAATGGCTTGGTTGTGTGTATCGCCGAACCGCCTCGTAGACGCCGTCCAGGAACAGGTACACGACGTCGTAATCCTACAGATCGCGCTTGGCAAAGGCTTCGTACTCGGCGTAGAGTTGCTCAGACAGGCGGCTGATCGAGGAGCGAGACAGAAGCGGACGGCCTGATTCGTCGGTGAGCGTCTTTTCGATATCTCGCGTCGAGAGCCCGCGCACGTACATCTCCACCGCCATCTCTTCGAGGCGCTCGTCAATCCGGTCGATGCGAGCGAGCAGACGGCTCTCGAAGGGCTCCTCGGTATCTCGAACCCGGGGCTCTTCGATGGTCAGCCGTCCGCCCGTTGTTTTCAACGTGCGCGTGCGGTACCCATTGCGGTATCCGCGAGGGCTGTATTCGCTGCGTTCATAGCGCTCCCGGCCAAGAAAGTCCGTTACCTCGCCTTCCAGGCTCTTTTGAAGCACATGCTCGGCGCCGCAGCGAATGACCTCGCCGAGCAAATCCTTTCCATCGGTTCCGGTTTCACGTAGTGTGTCCAATGCCTTGCCCATGTGCTGTGGAGGGGGTAG
>JACZYD010000057.1 GCA_022571255.1 Bacteroidota bacterium | reverse complement strand
GACAGGAAATCACTACGGAATCGCTCTCCGAAAGATGAAGAGTAATGATGCGTACGTAGCAACCATACTCACGATGGCTGGAAGCATCATCCACGATGCATACGTCAAGAATCCAATATTGAACCAGCTCGACACCATGATATTTATGGGATTGCTGATTACAAATCCTCCCACCAGATTGGCTACGTACAGGACTGCGAAATAGTATGGGATCTTGTTTTCGATCGTCCAGGAACCGTCGTCTATCTCTTCGACGAGCTGATAAACCAGCGGAGTGAATATCAGAACGGCGGCATCATTCGTAAAAAATGTTCCAACAACAGTGCCTGAGAAAAATAAATACGTAAATAACCGTCGGCCACTTCCCCCGGCCGATTTGGCAATTTTCCAGGCGAGATATCTGAAGAATCCCCTGCGATCGGCTATAATCGTAATAACCATCAGGCTCGCGATGGTCAGAATGGGTAGTGCGATAAAAGAGAGCGCCGTTGCCATCTCGGATACGGGCAGAATGCCCGTCATGACGACAAGCGAGGTACCAAAGACGGCTGCGCTCCATGGCTGAACTCTGAAGCGACCAAAACGAGGTCGGATGAGAGAGAGAGCTACCGTAATGACGAAGATCGCAGGAGCCAGAAGCGTTGCCACTCAACCCTACCTCTTATTGAATTATCATTATACTCTATAATATGGCAAATCGGGTCACTTCGGATCTTGTGGGGCCGTACTCTATTCGGGTCTGACTGCCTTGCGCAGGGCCTCTTCAAGCGTCCGACCCATTCGAGCTCTCCCACGAAAGACGACGACCACTCGCTTGAGCTGAGTAACTGCGTTTTGTTGAGAGCGAAGAAATATTGGTTCGACATATATGACCTCCTTGCCGATGACCAACGTCGTCGTATGACCCCGTATCACGTCGGCTCCTCTCCGATTCCACAGCATAATCTGTTGGGAGATTTCCGGGTTCTGGTCGATGGCCGCATCCGCTTGCTCGGGACCGAGATAATAATGCCCTTTTGGAACTTGAAGCACTACGATTTTCCCATAGTCTGCCCCGTCCTGAATGACGATCGGAATAGCTCTCAGATTGACGGCTTTCTCATTCGTGAACACCATCGCCATAGCGAATTGCGTTGGCTGGCTTATTCCTTCGAATAATTCTCCGGCTTCAACGATCCAATGGAATGGTTCAACGGAAAATGTAATCGCCTTTCCCTGATCTATAATCGGTCCCAGAACTTCGTCGGCATCATCCCAGACATCTTCCATATTGAAGAAAGTCATGGGATCGGTCATATGGTACAGCTTGTAGATATCATCAAATTGAATATGAAACAGTTGTATCGGATACTGAATGTGCGCACGAAGTTCTGGAGGCATCTCTTCTTCCGGCGTGAACAGATCCGGGTAGATTTGCGCCCAGGTTCTGGCGATGGGATCATCAGAAATCAGGTAAAACCGTACGTCGCCGGTGTAAGCATTTACAGAGATCTTAACCGCATCGCGCACGTAATTGGTGAGCCGATGTGGACGTGGAAACGGCGATCGTTCGTCGGACTTATCGCCCAACCATTCAAGCTTTGAATACGGATAGCGATCGGTGCTTGTGAACGCGTTTACCAGCCACACGATTTCCCCGTTAATCGTTACCGCGTACGGATTTGTATCGTAATAAAGAAACGGAGCAATCCATTCCGCTCTCTCCAAAGGGGTTCTTCGATAGAGGACCCTGGTATCCGGGCTGATGAGATTGCTGAAGAGAATGTCAAAAAACTGGCGGCTTCGCCATCCGAAAACGATTCGCTTCAGCAGAGAATTCAGCTGAACCCCTGCATTGATCTCCGGATCCAGGATCGTTTCTGCACGGCCCTCATCGGTCGGAAAATCAAACTCCTTCATACCCACGACATTCGTATAGGCCATGGTAGCCGCCCCTTCTCCGTAATAGATCCTTTGATTGGTCGTACGGAGTATTGGAAGATCTGAAGTCGCAGGAATTCCACTCGAGGTATATACGGGCTCACCTTCGGATGTCAAGCCATTCGTTTCCGCCATTACGAGTCCATAACCATGCGTGAACAGTATGAACCGCTGGCCCCACCACGCGAGCCACTCTTGCGCTTCGCGAAGCGGAAGCTCCCGCACGGCGCTGACCATCATTCTGGGTTCACCGTCGATGAAATATCGGACGGCATCAACGTCCAGAAAATCATAATAGGTGCGTAATCGTTGCTGTTGCTGGAAGATCTCCAGGACGGGTGCGTATACGGTTTTGTCTCCACCGGTCTGCAGAACCCGTTCCGCGTGTTGAGGATCAATCAGCCGTTCGAGATAACTCGCGAAGCCAGGCCAGAGCGGTGCGTTCCTCAGCGTTGGACTAAGCAGAAGGCTGTCGATTTGCGGAATCGGGTCGCCATCACCATTTGGTACGAGCGTCTTCACTGCAACCGAGTCGAGGTTGTACGCAGCAAGTGTCGCGTCGATATGCTTCTGGATATACGGAAGCTGAATGATGGGTTCGTTCGGCTTAACCAGCGTAACATCCCGAATGGTTACGGCCGCCTTAAACGAGAAATCGAGAACGATCGGCATGAGGATGAGCAGCGCAGCTTTACGCGCCAGCGGTTTCCATTCATCGGGGGATAGCCCGTCCGGCAGCGCCCGTCGCAAATGATTCAGCAGAAAAACGAAGCCTCCCGTCAAGCCGAGTACACCGAATGCGCTGACGTGGATATACGTCAGGGTCGAAAAAAAGCCAGTAACGTCTATATACGATGCCCCGTTGTAGATTGCAGCGTCAGAATTGTCCTTAATCAGGAGATTATATCGGCTGAGGCGGGCACCTGCAGCCATGGTGATACCGATTCCGATCAGGATGCCCACGGTAATTCGAGTGGAAAGAATTCCGATGAGTACGCCGAGTCGGGGTAGTCCAGGCGCATCAGAGTTCTGGCGATACGAAATAAATGCTGAGCCCAAAGACGCAGCAAGTGAGCAGAGAAATGCCGATAGAACTATGCTCCACGTGATCCAGAGCGTCGGCAGCGTAAAAACGAAAAATCCTATGTCGCGCCCAAATACGGGATCGATTTCTCCAAATTCCTGTCCTTCGAGCAGCAGCAGGTAATCGGCATAGTGGAGAGAGAAAATATATCCGGCCACAACACCGACAATTATTCCGAGCGCGATAAACATGCGACGGGCACCAGGATCAACTCGGTGTACAAAGGCCGGGACAATAATCGCAGACGAAAACCCGGCAAATGCGATAAGATAGAGTGTCGCCCCCGTCCAGAAATTTGTCCAGAAGATGGCCTCGAAATTAAGGCCCTCCATAAACCAATAATGTGCAAGTAGAAACGAGAGCCGGTCCAACAGGAAAAGACACAAAAGAATAGACGAAACAATTATTGCGCGGGACCAAAGTCGGCGGGCAGACGGTAGCTGAGGCAAGGCGATATCCGGGATGACCAGATTGATTCCGTCCGAATCGGATGCCATTGACGTTCCCGGATGTACCATTTGTCGTTTACAAAACGTGTATTACGTGTGCCAAATCAATGTTAAGTGGCAGAGCCAATCGGCCGGTTGAATGTGGAGAAGACGGACCGAAGATTCGTCTCTACTTTAAACCACAACAGAATAGAGCCGAGCGTAAACGTACCAACGACGTACCGCAAAAGATTGTCCAGGATCGCAATCGTGGCTGCTTCCGGGAGACCGACACCGCCCAGGTACAGGGCGGCCGCAAATCCCCATTCGAATTGCCCAATCCCGCCGGGAGAAAGGGGAATAAGCCTCGCGATGTAGGATCCCACGACGCCCATAAGTAATACGGTAAAATCGACGCCGATAAGAAAAGCATTTGCGATGATGTATGCGGCGATGTCTTCCAGTGCAAACGCGATAACAGAGAGGATGCTGAGACGGATAAGCGCGCCGGGGTCTTTGGTGAATGTTTGCAGCGTTGCACGGGCTCGCGTTCTCCACTCGCGGGCTGGATGCGAAACCGGATGCGGACCACTGTTGCGCATCCAGAGGTACAGGACAGAGAAAATGACCAGCGACCAGAAAACCTGCGACAGCCATGGCGTCCAGCCCATGAGCAAAAGACCTGCGAATGCGAAGATGGCGATCTCGAATAATGTAAAAAGCTCACTTGCAAAAACAGTTGCCGAGGCGCGATGCTCAGGTGCACCCTGACCGCTCAAAACCTTCGCGGTTGCAACTTCGCCAATTCGAAACGGAAACAGACGATTGATTCCTAAGCCGTACAAATAAGCGCGACCGTGTTCCCCCATCGTACCGTCAATTCCATAGTGTCTGGCAACCCCGTGAAACTGAATAGACTTGATTCCCCAGAAAAGCAGAAAAACTCCCGCGGCTACCAGAATAAGAAGCCAGTCAACCGGTAGCTGGCTCTGATAATAGAATTCAGAATCTGCTACTCCTTCAACCCACCCGGACCCCTTATCGTGATACTGAATGACCCCGACGCGGATCAGAAAATCAAGGAAGCGACTATTGGCGAGCACCATCCAGATGCCGGCTGAGTAGACTAATGATACCAGAAGAACGAATCCGACCAGGTAAGAAAGACAGAAGTTACCGACGATGTTTGCAGTATAAGATCGCTTGGAAAGCAGGTCTTGATCGAGCATATACGTCTTCCGGATTACTGTTCTTGAAAGGACTATCTGCAAGCCGGGAAACGGGAACACCGGAAAGCTTGCAAACTGTGCGTATCAGCCGAATAGCCTTGGGTAACAGCGCAATGGGCCAGAATAACACTGAACGGGCATAAATCCCAAAAAAAAGCAGGCGTTTCAGGTAATAACAGAGACCGAGAGGGATTACGACGCTATGACGCCCTTGTATCGCGCCGGATCAAGCGTCAGATCTGGAAAGACGACACCGGGATTCTCACAATCCAGGAAGTTGTCCAACACTTCTGCGAATACGTCCCTGAAATCAGTCGTCATTGCCAGGTCTCGATTTTCGTTCAGTACGTCGGGGGCTACTCCGGGCCATTCGCCGTAAACCGCACCACCCTGTACGGATCCTCCGATCAAGAACATAACGGTTGCTTTGCCGTGATCCGTTCCCGCGTTACCATTTTCTCGTGCTGTCCGACCAAATTCTGACATGGTCAGAATCAACACGTCCTCCATGCGATCTCCGAGGTCTTCATAGAAAGTGGCCAACGTGCCGCTGAAACGGGTAAGAAGTTGCTCGAATCTGCTCTCCTGATTCGAATGTGTATCCCACCCGCCGATATCCACAAAAGCCAGCTCAAGACCGAGGTCTGCTTTGATAAGCTGGGCTACCTGACTCATGTTTCTTGCAAACTCTCCATTCTGGCCTTGCATCTGGTAGTTGACTCCGTTGGCTGGCTTGTAACCTCGGGGATTCAATTCTTTCAATTGATCCATAGCCTCGAACAGTTCATGCGAAGTGCCAGAGAGTAATGCATCCGACTCTTCATCATAGAGCGTTTTATACATTTCCCGCGTGTCCGACGTCAATTCCGACGATGTCATGTTACCCAGCGCGAGGGCGGGCGCAGATCCACTGAGCGATCTGGGCAGAACGGGACCCATGGAAACTCCCCTGAAGGTCGTCGCATCCGGATCCGGATTGTTGATGAGATATCGATTCAGCCAGCCATCGTGAATCGTTTTATCTCCAGGTACGGCAGATTCCATATAATCCTGAGCCTCAAAATGCGAGCGCGTCGGATGAGGAGATCCGGTGGCGTGGATGATTGCAAAATCACCCGCTTTATAGATTGGCAGAAGTGATTCCATGGAAGGGTGAAGTCCGAAGTATCCATCCAGGTCAATCGCAGATCTTCCTTCCTTCGACGGAGCACGGATACCTATTGAGGGTCGAAGCGAATAATAATCCTTGTCTCCGAACGGTACGACAAGATTCAGCCCGTCCGCACCGCCCCTCTGAAAAATCGTAATGAGAGTTTTTTTCTTACCCAACTTCGGTTTTGCAGCCATCGCCGCTCGGTAGACAAAACCGGGAACAAGGCTGAGTCCCAATACGGCAATTCCGCCGTCCCTTAAAAAAATACGTCGTGAGTTCATGGGCTTATTCGTGTTTGGTTCCAAGTGGACCTTCTTACGTGAGCCAATCATCTTTTCTGAAAACGGGGAGAGCCGAGCGCGATAACGGTAGCCAATACGTTGGGATCTGCAATCTCCTGTCCGATCGACGACGGCTTTGATTCCTGCATCATATTATTTTGCGCCGATCCAGAATCATCCTCTGATTCGTTCAACATCATGTTTTCGGACATCTGTTGAGCTATGGACTGCACGCCGAGTAATTGATCCGGCGTAGGAATCGGGAATTCGAGTTGTCGAAATAGTGCGTGAGCAGCGTCAATATCGACGGTTATATCCGGAATATTACCGGTGCTCAGAACGATCGCAAAGTCCATCCGCTTGAACAGTGTATTGGTGCTGATCCAGGCGGATGCCACGTCGGGGAATCCATCGGGGGCCTGGTGACGGTAGAGCGGTTCGCCCATTTGTGTGAGTGTTTGACCGAGATAAGCCATGGGCCCGCCGTATCCCGGTTCGATCTCTGCACCCACCGTGCGGAGAGCACTTACAACCAGTTCGATGGGCTTTTTCACCTTTCCCAGATAGTACTGCCGGGAATAAAATTCAGGAGAAGAAAAAATTGCCCTGAGCACTTCTCGGATATCACCACCGCTCTCGTTAAAAGCTCGACTGGCTGCATCGACCAACTCGGCAGGAGGGTCATCCGAAACAAAGCGGCGAACCAATTTAGTGGAGATATGATGCGCCGTAGACGGATGGTGCGCAAGCATCTTGAGAATCTGCATTCCTTCATCCATCCCACCGGAAGAAATCGTTTCCCCGAGAACGACCTTGTCCCCACCCGCATGGATCAAAGGGTCAAATACGAAATGCCCGTCTGGAGAACCCGGTTCAATGCTTGAAACGGTCCAGCCGGTAAAACTTTTTGCTACTTGAATCACATCCTCCTGCGTGTAGCCACCATTTACGCCGAGGGTATGAAGCTCCATGAGTTCGCGTCCATAATTTTCGTTCAGGTTTTTTGCCTGATCGAAATACCCCTGCCGGGTACGCATCGCCAATGCGCGACGTTCTGAACTTCCCGGATACACCTCATGCCCGGCAGCCAATCTATCTTTTACGACCGCTTCAGGGGCAGAACTCAACCAATTGTCGAGGTAATACATCATGGCCGGGTGCGTAGCGGTAGCAATCAGCAGGTCCTCGAAATTGCCAAGGGCATTGGGCCGGATCACGTTTTGAGAAAAGTCGGTTCCCAGGAATAGATCTCCGACCAGGATATTGAAGTGGTTGACCCAGAAGTCCACCATGACTTCAAGAAGTTGGCGCTCGCTGTATACCGCACGCAGGAGTCTGACATCAACCAGTTGTCCGTCTCCAGGGGCTCGATCAAACCCGGTTACCTCGGCAGAAATTTGTGAGTTTAACACGCTTCGCCGCGCAGCCAACAGCCGGTTTGACTCGTCTGCTTCATATCTGGACGATGCGCCAGCTCTCCGGCGATCAGCACGCTGAGCTTTTTCACGTACATTCTGTCTCTGACGCTCCGCCCTTGCCACTGGCGGACGATCGTAATCGGCCAATTCGCTGAAATTTTTGCCCACGATCCAGAAATCGGCAATTATTTCGTCCGCGACTGCGTCCGGAATGGTCTCCGGGGAGAGTTGCTCCTCGATATAAGCAGGAATCCCCATTGCCTGGACGCGCTCAAAATCACCGGGTCTGGGGCCATACGCCAATCGGTTAAGCACATGAATGATTTGCTCAGATTCCGTAAGTTGGCTCTGAGCAGCCACATCGGCGGGAGATATCCCAAGCAGAACGGTAGCCGTCAGGGTGAAGAGGATGGACGAAAAGCCCGGCAAACGGCGAAGCCGGCAAAATTCTCGTATCATGGTTGTGTCCCTGTAGGGTGATGCTCTCTATAGGACTGTAAATGGAAACCACACCGGTATTAGAATAGACAATTCAACTCTTAAAGACAAGAACCCCTTTCCGGTGCGCGTACGAACGATTTTCGGGAGAGATCGACTATAGGTTTTAAGGTAAACTGGTCTGCAACCACGGTATATGCCCATGAACATATCATTTAACTATCATTTCCTGGCAGCGTTCGTGTTACTGGGTATCGTCAGTATGAGTTACGACGCAAACGACGCTTCATTTGATCGAATTACCTCCTCTTCCGGTAACGCGTTTGAAGAGCGGACTGGCAATCAAAGCACGCTCTGCGTGGAACTGGTAACACCTCAGGAATTGAGTGTCGGAGAAGTCTGTTTGAGTAATACTCCAGATTCTCTGACAGTTCAGTTCAAGGTGCAGGAAGGATGGCTATTCTTGGAGACACAGCTTGCCGTTGCTTCTTCTCTGGACGGAATTCCGAAAGTAGGACCGGGCATCCCGGTACTCGGTCAGTTCGGTTACAAATCATCTCACTCCACTGCCTCAACGGAGCAGACGTATTCGATCGCTTTGGATTCGCTGGGCGTCAGTCCCGGATCCGAGATTACGGTTGCCGCCCACGCGAGTCTGGTGAACGATTTAAAAGAAGAAGAAGGGGCTTGGGCTCGAGGCGAGCGATTCGTAGAAGAAGGAAATCCCGCGTCATACTTTTCGTATGAACTCGATCGACCCTGACCGCGTCTACTCAAGGTTCATTTGCTCCGAATCCGGATGGTCGGCGAAAGCATATCCCACTATAAAATCCTCGAAGAGCTGGGTCGTGGCGGCATGGGGATTGTCTACAGGGCCGAGGACACGAGGCTCGACAGGACGGTCGCGATAAAGGTGCTCTCGACACATTGAGACTCTGTTTCGGCGGCGAAGAAGCGATTCCTTCACGAAGCCAGGATAGCGTCCTCGCTTGATCACCCGAACGTGGGCAATATCCATGCGATGGGCATTATCCACCGTGACATCAAGCCTGCGAACCTGATGCTTACGAAGGAGGGTGTGGTAAAATTCTGGATTTCGGAGTTTCCAAAAAGGCGTCTCAGACCCAACTCACGAATACCGGCATCTCTGTGGGAACGACCTTGTACAGGAGTCCGGAACAGGCGCGCGGAGAAGTCACAGAGCAGAGGGTCGATATCTGGGCCCTTGGCGTAGTACTCTACGAAATGCTCGCTGGTGTGCGGCCCTTCAAGAGCGAGTATGAGCCGGCTGTAGTTTATTCGATATTGAATGAAGATCCAGAATTCATAACGAGACTTCGACCGGAAACGCCGACAGCACTCGAACGTGCTGCGGATCGTTTTCAGAGCATCGCCGAAGTACAGCCGGATAATCTGATGGTTGTTGACGGGCTGTGGGACATTTAGACGCTGAAGCAGATGTATCCAGACGCTTTCGAGAAAGCGCGGGCGTTATACGCTGCGCTGGGCGAATCCAGTGTGATTTCTGCCTTTGACGAGGGATTTGAGAGGGACGGGTATCGCGGAGCTATGTTACGCGCGGCAGAATTAATGGCTGGTCGGGCAGACTCGGTGTATACTCCGGCCTTTGATATAGCTCGATTGTATCTGAATGCCGGCAGGAATCGAGAGGCGCTGGAATGGCTGAAGCGAGGGGTTGAAGAGAGGAGTCCTGACACGCCGTATATCATTCATTCGCTCTGGGATCCGATTCGAGGTGACCCTCAGTTCCAAGAAATCCTCCGAGGAGTAAATCTACTCAAATAAGGGATTGATGGGATCAGTAGAATTCCAGTCAGTCAGCGTGTCAATCCACCGAGAATGAAAGATGAAACCGTTATTACTATCCGTGTTCTTACCGATTGTTCTGCCGCCAGTTATGCTCCACGCTCAGGACCAGTACCTGACTCTCGGCGATGTGACACTTCGCTACGAGGTTGCAGGCTCGGGTCCAGGCGTTGTGCTTCTTCATGGGTGGGCGGTCTCTCTTGAATCCTGGCATTATCTCTTCCCGGCCTTGTCGGATGGATATACCGTTATCCGCTACGACAGGAGAGGCTTCGGGAAGTCCGGCGGGTCAGCCGATGTGTCACTTGATCCGATCGATCTACGCAACCTTCTGGACACGTTGGAGATTGACAGGGCTGTTGTTATCGGTCATTCGCAGGGCAGTGCGTCTGCGCTCCGTTTTGCGTTGGCGTTTCCGGAGCGACTCAATGGCCTCGTTCTGTTTGGGGGTGGTCCACCTCAAGGGTTCGGGCTTCCCTTTAACGGTGCGGACGCAATCCCTGTCAAACTGCTGGCTGAGACAGCGCGCGAGCAGGGTCTCGACTCCATGCGGGCCTTGCTCGACGGCCATCCGATGATGAATGGTTTCGTCGAAGGATCAGAAGGATTCGAGATCGCTACGGCGATGTTCGGCGCCTACGATGGCAGGGATCTGTTACACCCGGAGCCATCCGCAAACGCTACGCCACCTCCGGACGTCGGGCGCCTCTCGGAAATTGTGGTGCCAACGCTCGTGATTACCGGTGCAATGGAGATGCCCTATTTCCAGATCGTCTCGGACGCTGTGGCTTACGGGATCGCCAATGCGCAGCGCGTTGTGGTGCCTGGCGGGGGGCACGTAGTGATGTTGCAGCAGCCTGATCGCTTCAACAGCGAAATCAAGGACTTTCTGGCTGCAGTATACCGGTGACTGAAGGCAACACCGGATAGAATTGATCCGGTTCGCCGGTTTTTAAAGGCATTCATGGTCCATTGTACCAAATAGTAAGGGATTCATGGTATTGCACCAAGTAGTAAGGAATTCATGGTATTGTACCAAATAGTAAGGAATTCATGGTATTGCACCAAGTAGTAAGGTATTCATGGTATTGTACCAAGTAGTAAGGAATTCATGGTATTTTGCGAATTTGTATGAATCCCTTACGGAGTGCCGCGGGCTTGATATTCCAGAAACTGAGCCCGCTCCATTCGCGCCGTCATGCCGCCACCGTTTTTTGCTTGTAAGGGAATCCTCCATACGTTGTTGATACTTTCCCTTACAGGAAGTCGGGGGGTCCTCTCAGGATCATCAGGGACGGGTTTGTTTATTGTGTGGCGACTCCTGTTGATCCCGAACGAGTCGCACTTCGAAGGAAAGAATTCGACCACGAAAACTCTGAAATAGAATGCCGACAATCCTCCCCATGAAATTTGCAATTTTACCTGCAATCATGCTTGTCGTATCGGTTGTTGCGCCGAGTGCCGCACAGGACAACGACGAGGACTCTCGACGATATACGATTCTGGGACAGGTTCGTCACCGGTTCGAGAGCAGCGCCAGGTCGCTGAACAGCAGTGTAGATCCCATAAACTTCAACCTGTTACGAACGCGACTGGGGGTACATTTTTTTGTCGAAGAGGGCGTTGAAGCTGTTCTTCAGATACAGGACTCCCGCGTGATGGGCGAAGAAAAGAGCACGCTGACCGACGGGAGCGCTGATCGACTCGATATGCAACAGGGATATCTGAAGATCACCGAGATTTTTGACTGGCCGCTCGACGTTCAATTGGGCCGCTTCCAGGCCAATTATGGGTCGCAGCGATTGATTGGCTCCGTCGAGTGGCACAATATCGGGCGAACGTTCGACGGAGTGCGATTCACACTGCGCCCGAAGCATGTAAGCATCGATTTGTACAACCTGCAAATCGTCGAAGAGCTGGAGCCCGGCGGGGAAGGCGATCTGAATTTGATCGGGGTGAACGGTGATTTCGAACTGTTCAAGAACTATAAAACGCAGGGGTACGTGATCTGGCAGAAAGGCATTCCTTCTTCGGAACTGAGTCGTTACACGGTGGGCATCTTTTTCAGCGGCGCAACAGCCGGGTTCAAGTCTGAAATCGAACTGGCCTATCAGGGCGGAGAGTTTGAAGAACGAGACGTGTCAGCCTACATGGCTACGTTGAATGCAGGATATACATTCCAGTCATCTTCCATACAACCTTCGATTTCGGCAGGCATTGATTATTTAAGCGGCGATGATGACCCGGGGGACGGGAAGCACAAGGTTTTCGATACCCTCTACGCCACCAACCACAAGTTTTACGGCTATATGGATTATTTCCTGAACATACCTGTCCATACGCTCGGGTCAGGATTAAGCGATATCCACGTAAAGGTGGCGATCAAGCCGCGCCGCGACGCGAGCCTTCGTCTGGCTTATCATACGTTCTTGGCCAACGAAGATTATACGTTGAGCGACGGTTCCACATCCACCCGTTTTGGTACCGAACTGGATCTGACTTTTGTATTCAATTACACGGATCGGGTCAAATTTGTCGCAGGTGTTTCCGCGTTCTCACCAGGGGCAATCTTCAAAGAAACACGAGGAGAGGATACAGGCACGTGGGGTTATGTGATGACGAGCGTGAACCTGTGAGAAAACGTGAGGGTGTGCGGTTGTGACCTGCAACCGCATGGGCAATACCAGATTGAAGAATCTTTATTGCGCTGATTACGTTGACGAAATCGCCACCCCAGACGTATTCATCATTGGGTGCATCGATTGTTTGCGCACAGGCGCGTTCTTTTCGATTCTGAACAAGGGAAAGGATATTCAGTTCTGCGTTGAAACGCATGGAGTTTCATCCGGGTGGGCTGCTGCTGGTACACGAACATTCTCTGCCTCCTCGGGTGCCACGGTGGCTCATGTCGGCACCGCATACACCGTACTTCGTATTGAACCTATAAGTCTCCTCCGCGTTCTTGTGCCGTTTGGTGAGAGGTACAATTCAGGTTACGTTTCGAAGCCTACATGAGTCAGAGCCAAGGGTACGTTCTCCATATTTACGGGGATGAAAAGTACGTTCATCATGCCGTTGCTTCGGTTGTTACGCTTCGCAGGCATGATCAGGATCGACCGATAGCGCTTTACGCAAGCGAGGAACAGATTTCTCTTTTGAGGGAATCGGGATTAAGCGGTCATTTTTCGGTACTGCTTCCGCTGCCCGAAGAGTACCGTTCGATCGTGGGATTCAAACATCATCTTCATCTGTTTCGTCCTTTTGAAAAGTGTCTGTACGTAGACGCGGACATGGTGTGGTGTCGCAACCCGGACCCTCTCTGGAGTCAACTGTCCGGGTTTACCTTCACAGCCACAGGAGTCGAGCGCGCCGATATATTTTTCGGGGCACCCAAGGGAGTCGGTATTTTGAGTCATATTCTGACCGGCCGTCGAGGCAAAACCATGAAGTTATTCGGTGCGACATATCTCCCGCGTGTGCAGGCGGGAATTATCTATTCGGCAGAGGAGGAAATTACAAGGAAGGTTTGTACGGAGGCAGGATTTCTGTTATCCAGGCGTTCGGAAACTCATTTTGGCAGCCGGCTGAGCGAAGGGCGAAATGAAGAAAGCTGCGAATGGAGTCTGGCGTTGGCTATGAGTCGGTTGGATCTTCCGATCTTCAATTTGTTTCAGGGTCAGAATACCGCCCAGATCGACTATGTCGAGGGACTCGTGCGGCACGACACAGACTTTGAACGCGTTTCCTGTCTCTACTTTGTCGATCGGTTGGTGCATGGATTTCGCGGGATAAGGAATCCAACAGTGCGAAAGGCGCTCACTAGAATATTTTTAGCCTTACCCGGAAAGGGTGATCACATGTGGGTGACGCCTTTCGTCCTGCATTTCGGCTGGCTCCACCACAAACAACCGTTTTATGACCTGGCAGAGCGTATATGGGAACAGGAATTGCGGCGGACTGCGCTGCCAGTCGTCTGACTTGATTGGATGACGGATAGAGACAAATTTTCCGTTGGCGATTGACTCGGTCTTACGATGCGCGTCAGCAGGTCTTTGGAACGCCATCCGCCATCGGCGATCCGCTGTCGGTGACTTGTTTCATGTCTGCGATGATGTCTCGCGAGATCATGTTCCAGTTAGCAGATCCGAGTACGTGATTCAGACCAGCATGACCCAGGCGGGAAGCAAGCTCGGAGTCGGTAAGGATGCGGATCAGCGCGAGCGCGAGACCCTGGGGATCATCCGGAGGAACCAGAAGTCCGGTGACGTTTTCGATCACAGCATCGGGAATACCCCCTGATCGGGTTCCAATGACCGGTTTTCGACACGCACTGGCTTCAAGGAACACAATTCCAAATCCCTCGATGTCCGGCAAGCGCTCTCGGGCAGGCAGTACGAATACGTCACACGCATTATAATACGTACGGAGTTCGGCGTATGGGATCGGTCCTGAAAATGACACATGAGCGGCAAGATTCCGCTCTTTCACGATTGATTCAAGACGCGGCTTCTCCGGGCCTTCCCCGCCGATGATATAGAGAAGATCTGGAATCTTTTTGAGAACAACCTCGATTGCCGATAGCATGGTATCAATCCCTTTGCGTTCTACGAGGCGCGCAACAGTAAGAATCATGGGCCGATTCAAGGCGTCATATCTCTTCTTTATTACGGAGCCATCACCGGGATAAAAGCGATTCGGATCGGTTCCATTGCCGTGTACACATAATTTGTTTTCCGCCACATCCAGATCCTTCAATAATTCGCCGGTATAGTGACTCACTGGAAAAAAAGTATGTACTCCGTGAAGCGTCCACTTTCGAAGACGCGGATACAGGGAGTTGAATCCGGGAATACAGGACAGGGGTGGAGTATTCTCCCCGGGGTTGATAAGAAGTTCTCGGCCGTGGGCGGCGCAAAAAACAGTGACGGACTCCTTCGACGGACGGGCCAGAAGGCATGCCAGGGCAGAGGGCCACGCGACGCAGAACGCCGAATCAAAACGTTCCTTCTTGAAGAGCTGTCGCAAGACGCTTCGGGCCCTGATCGAAAACAGAGCGTCGGACGAGCTGACTCGCAGCACACGAAACGGAAGGCCTTCGTCGACGAGCGCACTGCCCGGTACATCCAGTGCGACAACAGCAAAATCCTCCAGATCGGCATGCATTCGTTTGGCAAGTTCCAGCGCGTAGGTCTGCGTTCCGCCGACCGCGGGAGGGAAATCTGTCGTGACCAGAACAAGTCGCATTACGGACCGGTTTTAACAGAGAACCGAGGAAATCCACCTGATGCGATCGATGGAGGCCTTTTTCAAGTGTCCTAATCCATGATCCAGAAGGGACGCCCAAGGATAGGCGAGCACCAGAAGCAGAACGTTATTTGCCGGGAAATTAATCTTCATGCTCATCAGAATGCCAATATGCATCGAAAACAGCAGTGTCATTATTATCCATCTCCGTCGGTACCACATGAGGAAGCCAAAAAATTCCGTCACAAGTCCGAACGCCAGAGTCAGCGTGGATAACAGATGTGAATCGAGCAGGGTACGCTGCAAAGGATTCTGAGACAGTACGCCCGTAAGTGAATATGTATCTACCGTTCGTTCGTGAATCCACATCCAAAGGTGACTGCCGTCAACCCAGAACACTCCGGATGCGACAAGTTTGCTGACCGCCGCTGTCGAGTACCCAAGACCGATGAAGAAAATCGAAAATCCAATCACGAATCGGCGGCGATGCGTCATGTCTTCGAAAAACACAGCCGCAAGGGCCATTCCAAGGAGGACAAATCCGATCACATTAGAACCGTGGGAGATCTCACCAAGAACGAACCGGGAAGCATACTGAAGGTGCATCAGGAGGAACGCGGCCAGATACCCGTAACGCGAAATGCGAACAAGACCGACAAAAAAAGCGATCGAGATCAGCGCTGCGTTCCAGAGGCTCATCCCGCCTGTAAACATGAATGACACGTCCACATAATTTGCAATCCCGAGCGGAAGTACGATATCCCCTAAACGCTGGATGTACAGTCCCCACTTCCACGCAAAAAAGACGACCCAATACATGACGATGAGTTCAAATACACGGTAGAAGAGCACTTCGCCAACCGATTCGTCCCGCTCGAAATCAAAAAGTCGATGGATCAGAGCGGTCATGGATTCGATTCGGATTCAAAACTGATGTCCAGTGATGGATTGAAGTACGTGCTGTCACTTGTCATGAAAATGAACGGAGTAAACGTGACCGTAATGCTTTTGTCTTCCTCGAGACGGCCGTCGGCTCGGTAGAGGAGCAGCTGCCTGGAGTCCAGTGCCGGGCCGAAAACCTTTCGCATCGCTGCGACACGTCTCGGGGACCATTGAGCAGATTTGGCAACGAAATTGGCGATGTCGTTCTGGTTGATGCCCTGATCGTCGAGCGCGAAGGCCTCACCGGGCAGCGTATCGATCGAGCTGGGCTCCCATCTGATGGCCCCGGCTGATCCTTTCATGTCACGGACAATGGCCCGGGACCAGTCGTGACCGCCCCGTGAAAACATCGGATAAATACTGAATGGCCAGAATTCGCCCAGGTGTGTACTTACAAGCAGTGCGTAGACCAGGAGTGTACCCGTTAGAAGGCGTTTGATCCTCACAGAGTGCAGCATGGATTCCATTCAGAGGTAAGCACGACCGGTCAGACAACCGAATCTCGGATTGTTGGATCAGAATATAATTCGACGCCCGACAGGCATGAGTCATTTGAGATATGTATACTCATGGGTGCATGGAGATGAATTATTCTGGGGATGCACCGTCAAGATACGAATTGCAACTACGTGCACATCGGTAGTGCCGATATTGTTGTTGCTTCTTTCACTGCCTGTTTCGGCACAGCGCCTTTTTGAAACAAGCGATCATGGACCCGCTCTGACGTCGGCCACGGGACAACTTGTATTGTCTTGGACAGGCAACAAGGACCGAAAAATAAATATTTCGAGGTCCAGTGACGGAATCGATTTTCGAGTACAGACCCCATCTGATTCGGCGCCGAAACGAATCAGCACCTGAGAGTACTGAAAGGCTGTTCCAGGATGAGGAGCAGCCTTTCAGTATTCAGTAACCACTGGATTTGTTGTGAGTGTTTCCGGCCATATTTCCGCCTTTTCTACGCGGTGGACCTTCTTTTCTGAATCAATTCCGGGAAAGCGAGTTATTACGTTCGCAAAGATTGTGACGCTATCCGCGATTCTTGCGTTCCTGGCGTATGAAGTCCACCAGGTCGGTTGGAGAGTCGTTCTTCAGAACCCGCCGACGACTCCAATCTTTTACCTTTTATTCTTTCTGCTGTATTTCGAGCTTCCTGTGGTCGAACTCTTCATCTACAGGCAGACGTATCATTTTCCTCTTCTGAAAAGTTTTCCCGCCTTCATCAAAAAGCGGGTGCTGAACAGGGACGTGATCGGATATTCCGGGGAAATCTTTTTCTTTACCTGGGCACGAAAACGATTCGAGACGACCGATGAGCATCTGGCCAAGACGATACGGGACAATAATATTATTTCGTCGGCTGCGTCAACACTTGTTGCCATTGTCTTGCTGGTGATATTTCTATTTCTCGGGCAGATTTCAATCACCGACTTTATCGGTGACAGCACGGGCTATTACGTACTGATTGCGGTGCTCATTCTGGTTGTTCTGATTCCGGTCGGGATTCGGTTTCGCCGCTATATATTCTCGATGCCACTCGGGTCGGCTCTAACGATATTCGGCATGCAGGTAAGTAGACTTGTCGTCGGCCAGGCGCTGCAAATCGGCATGTGGACTGTAGTTATCCCGGAAGTACCTTTGGGTACCTGGTTTTCGTATGCCGCCATCTCGATAGCGCTGACACGCGTTCCGTTTTTACCCAATCATGCGTTGATTTTCGCAGGTGCCGGCATCGCATTGTCCGCAAAAATGGGCGTTCCTGAGGCGCCCTGGGCGAGTTTGCTGCTGGTAGCGACAGCTCTTGACAAGATTTTGAATATCGGGCTGTTTGGTCTGATTACTGCTTATAATTCGGGACACAAACCAAAGACGGATGAATCGAATCAATAAATTGGCTCGGGTGCTTGCCGCTACAATTCTGATAACACTCTTCGCCTCGTTTTTCCAAATGGCGTCCGCGCAGGACGTGCAAGTCGCGCAAGTCGCACCGGACGTGCAAGTCGCGCAGGACGTGCAAGAAGCGCAGGACGTGCAAGAAGCGCAGGATGCACAAGAAGCGCAGGACGCACCGGACGTGCAAGTCGCGCAGGACGTGCAAGAAGCGCAAGAAGCGCAGGATGCACAAGAAGCGCAGGTGATTCTGCTGGATGACTTCGAATCGTACGATGACGGCGCTCTTCCGCTGAAGTGGAAGTATCTCCACGACAAAAAACTCGTATGGCTTGCTCCGGAGCATATGCGGCCGAATGAACGATTTACTGTTGTGGAAGAAGACGGTAACAAGGCGTTGCGCGTTCACGTCCGTGGCGAGGCGGTACACCTGACAATGGCCAATGAGGAAGACGGTTTCGACTGGGATCTGACGAGTCATCCCAGACTGGCATGGGACTGGAGAGCCATCAGCTTACCCGAAAATGCGCGTGAGGACAAGAAAAACTTGAATGATACTGGTGCAGGACTCTATGTTATTTACAAATTCGAAGGGTTTATCATCAAAAAACCCAAAGCCATAAAATACGTGTACAGCAGTACTCTTCCTGTCGGGACGGTCGTATCGTATGGAAAATTGAAAGTAATTGTCGTATCAACCGCCGCTGATGGTATCGGGGAGTGGCAGCACATCGAACGGGATGTGGTCGCAGACTATCGCGAAGTGTTCGGTGGCGATCCTCCGGACAGGCCTCTGTCGATTCGACTGTGGGGAGATTCTGACAACACCGGTTCATTGGCGGAGGCCGATTTCGACAATATTCGTTTGCTCCCACCGAAGTAGGGCATATCGGTACACTCTGATTCCTCCCTCGCCCATCGCATCATCACATTGCCACCGTTCATGACCTTAATTCGCACTCGCGTTCTCACATCTTCTGTACTCTGTCTGTTCTTCGGGATCAGCGTCGCTACGGTTCTCTCCAACGCTGTATCGGCTCAGCAGCTTGACATGGAAAAATTCGAGGGCATGAAACCGCGGAACATTGGACCGGCGGGAATGAGTGGCCGGGTCACGGCAATCGACGCCGTCCACAACAATCCGGACATAATATATGCAGGAACGGCGTCGGGCGGATTGTGGGTTTCCTATAGCGGAGGCGTGGAGTGGAAACCGATTTTCGATGAACAGGATGCCCACTCGATCGGCGCCGTTGCCATTAATCAGAAGAATCCTGACGTGATCTGGGTCGGTACAGGAGAGGGGAATCCTCGTAACAGCATGTCGGCAGGGAATGGTCTGTACAAAAGTATAGATGGAGGGAAGCACTGGACGCACTTGGGACTCGACGAGTCCCGCTCGATACACAGAATCTTGCTGCATCCGGATAATCCGAATATCGCATACATCGGTGCGCTCGGGCCGGCGTGGGGAGAAACAGAAACGAGAGGGGTCTACAAGACGACGGACGGGGGGGAGACGTTCGAGCGCGTGCTCTTCGTTAACGTGAAAACGGGTCCGGGCGACATGGTTATGGATCCGTCGAATCCCGATCATTTACTCGTGGGGATGTGGGAATTTCGCCGCTGGCCCTGGTTTTTCGAGTCCGGCGGGGAGGGGTCTGGTCTTTATTCCACCTATGACGGAGGCAAAAACTGGAAACGACAGGACGACGAAGATGGGCTTCCGAAGGGAGAATTGGGCCGCATTGGTCTGGCATTCGCCGAGAGTGATCCGAATGTGGCGTATGCTCTCGTGGAATCGAAAAAGAATGCCCTGTATCGATCGACCGACGGGGGCGACTCGTGGAAGAAGGTGAATGACAAACCCGAAGTGAGTAACCGACCGTTTTATTACCAGGACATTTTTGTAGATCCGGCCAATGAGAACCGTGTCTATCACGTACAGACTGTGGTAAATGTGAGTGATGACGGCGGTCGTAATTTTTCACAGTTGATGCAGAGTTACGGCCCGGTGGGTGTGCATCCGGACCATCACGCATTCTGGGTGGATCCGCAAAACGCGCATTTCCTGATCGAAGGCAACGACGGCGGATTGAATATTTCGCGTGATCGGGGCAAGACATGGCGCTTCGCAGAAAACCTTCCGCTGGCGCAATTCTATCATATAGGCGTAGACAATGAACTACCCTATAACGTGATGGGTGGCACGCAGGATAACGGCTCCTGGATCGGCCCTGCCTACGTCTGGCGGTCCGGCGGTATCCGCAACAGTTACTGGCAGGAAGTGGCTTTCGGAGACGGATTTGACGTTCAGCCGGATCCCGACGACAGTCGATACGGCTATGCAATGAGCCAGGGAGGAAATATCAGTCGGTTCGACAAGGAAACAGGTAACTCCAAGTTTATCAAACCGCTTCACCCGGACGGCGAAATTCTCCGCTATAACTGGAATGCCGGCTTCGCCCAGGATCCGTTTGACGCGGCAACGATCTATTACGGAAGCCAGTTTGTCCATAAAAGCACCAATCGGGGTAACACCTGGGAGCTTATTTCACCGGATCTCACGACCAACGATCCTGAGAAACAAAAACAGCTCGAGTCGGGAGGGCTTACCTACGACGTGACGCAGGCGGAAAACTTTACAACCATCGTTTCCATGTCGCCAAGTCCGTTGCAGCGTGGTGTATTGTGGGTCGGTACCGACGACGGCAATGTGCAGCTCACACGGGACGGTGGCGCAACGTGGCAAAATGTGGGGTCGAATATCGAAGGTGTGGCGGAAGGCTCGTGGGTCACGCAAATTCAGTCGTCAACCTGGCACGTCGGCGAGGCCTACGTAGTCATCGAAGACCATCGCCGCAACAACTGGGAGCCATATGTCTATCGAACGACCGATTGGGGTGCTCACTGGTCGAAAATGGTGGAAGGCGACGAAGTGTGGGGATACGCGCTATCCATTGTTCAGGACCCGCAGGTGGAAGACCTCTTTTTTCTCGGAACGGAATTCGGACTTTACGTTTCGATCGACGGCGCGGACACATGGACGGAGTGGACAGCCGGATATCCGACGGCTTCGACCATCGACCTCGTGATTCATCCGCGCGAGTCGGATCTGGTAATCGGTACGTTCGGCCGCGCGGCGTGGGTGCTCGACGACATCCGGCCCCTGCGCGCTCTGGCATTGCGCGGGCCGGAGATTCTTGACAACGCGCTCACCGTATTCGAGGCGCCCGATGCGTATCGAAGCGCCACTATTCAGGCATCCGGTACACGATTCCGGGGCAATGCAATTTATGCCGGTGAAAATCGTCCCCGGGGGGCAATGATTACCTATTCGGTGAATCCGGAGGCGCACGTAAAAGAAGCCGAAGAAGACGACGATGACAAAGCCGATGATGACGCCGCCGACGATGACGACGACAATGACGCCGCCGACGATGACGACGATGACGACGACAATGACGCCGCTGCCGAAGAAGACGACGATACCGACGACGAAGACAAAAAAAATGATGCCCCCGACAAAGTGAAGATCGAAATTCTGGACGATTCCGGAGAGGTGATTCGCGAGTTCAAGGGGCCTGCCAAGGACGGAATGAATAGAGCGTTCTGGGGACTTGTACGAAAAGCTGTTCGTTCGCCGAGCCGGGAGAAACCAGACAAGGAGGAACCCGAACCCGGAGGTCCAACGGTGTTGCCGGGTACGTATACAGCCCGCATTACGTATGGTGAGGCGACAGGAGAAACACAAATCACAGTCCATCTGGATCCGAGACTGGAGGAAGGCACGGCGGGCATCGAGGCCCGGTCCGCATTGTACGATGAATATTCAGAACTGGTCGATACGGCCACTGCCGTTGCCGACCGGATCCGCGAGGCGGGAGAGATTATCGAGAGGATCAATACGCAACTCGATGATCGGGATGACGACGAAGCAAGAGACCTCGTGAAGTCCGGAAAGGCACTACAGGACTCTCTGGATGTGTTCAGTGATCGGTTTTTCGGGCCGCAGGGTAAGCAGGGGATATACAGGGATCCCTATACGGTGAACAGCTATCTGGGTGGGGCAAGGCGGTATATACAATCCGGATATAACATGCCGGGTCCCACCGAACGAGTCGCCATGGACAAGGCAGCGCAAGAGGTGAATGTCCTGCTCACGGACGTAAATAATTTCTTTCGGACCAACTGGCCGGAGTACCGGACGAAAGTCACGGCGGCGAATATCATCCTCGCTCCTGAACTCGAATCTCTCGAAAGCCCTCGATGAAATG